>PUMG01000059.1 GCA_003551265.1 Halovenus sp. | reverse complement strand
TGCTCGAAGCCGGGATGGACACGGGACTGGTCGGTGGTGAGAGAGTGCTGTATCTCGGCGCAGCATCGGGAACGACGGTCGGGCACGTTGCAGACTTCGCCGGGGCAACCTACGCCGTCGAATTCGCACCTCGCCCCATGCGCGATTTGTTATCGGTCGCTGAGGTCCGTCCGAACCTCTTTCCCGTTCTCCGAGACGCCCGGAAACCCGAGGGCTACGCACACGTCGTCGAACCTGTCGACGTCGTCGTTCAGGACGTGGCAACCCGCGGACAGGCACGCGTCGCGCTGGCAAACCGGCAGTTCCTCCGCGAAGGCGGTCGAGCGCTTGTAGCGATCAAAGCCAGAAGCGAGGACGTCACCCGTGAGCCCGAACGGGTGTTCTCGGGAGTACTCGAGGAACTGCGCGAAGGGTACGATATTCTCGAAACCACGCGCCTCGAACCGTACCACGACGACCATCTCGGTGTCGTTGCGACAGTCTGAAACTGCGGTCTCGATATATCATCCACTCTCACGAATCTTCAATACTACGTGGATAGAATGTGGTACATGGACGACTCAGCAGGAATCTACGCAGTCGAGTCGGGGTATCTGGACAGATACGTTCAGGTCGGTATTGCACAGGGGCGTGTGCTCGCTGTCGATTTCCCGGTTCGTATCGAGGAGAACGTCGAGCACGAACACGAGTTGCTCGACCGTATCGAGGCGTACCTGGAAGGTGCACGGGATGACTTCGACGACGTGGCAGTTGCGATGACGATGGCGACTGAGCACCGAACCGTGCTGGAGGCAGTCCGACAGATTCCGTGGGGTGAGAACGCGACCGTCGAACAGATTGGACGGCTTGTTCCCGGTCTGGATGCAGACGACGAGCAAGACCAGCTAACGATTCGAGAAGCGCTCGCCGCGAACCCTGCCCCGCTCATCGTTCCGTCACACCGCGTCGGTGACGGTCCCGGCGGGATGCCACCGGCTGTCGAAACGAAACTGCGGTCGCTCGAAGGGCTCTAGCTGGGTTCGACAGCAACGAGTTCACGCAACCGCCCGAACGCCTCGCGTTCGCGTGGGCCGCCACAGCGGTCGACGACACTCTCACAGTACTCGATGCGTCTGCGGAGTGTGTCTGTGTCGTAGGCGTCCACGTCGAGACGAGATGCGGCGACTGTTGCCTCGACGACTGCGCCGTATCCTCTGTTGTACGTCGGGACGACGGTTCGCTCGATCTCTGTCTGTACCGGTACCAGTTTCCAGTCGACAACCTGTGTGCCGTCTCGCTCTCTCGACCGTAGTTTCTCGACGCTGACCTCGACCCACGCGTTAGCGCTTTCGAGAACAGGGTCGTCCTGCTCACAGATGTCAAGTGCGGCATCGACGAACACGACCGGGTCGCCGATAAACTGGACGAATCCACACTGACGCTCGGTGAAGTTGCGCCAGGTGCGAGTTCGCCCCCACGTTCGTGCCGTCACTGCCTCGGGTGAGAGACGACCTGGGGCGTAGAGACCGAGCGCCGCAACGTTGTAGCGGTGTTTCGGCCCGAGCGTCGTCACGATCGATTCGGTGACACCGGACAGTGCCACCGGCCAGCTCGCACTCATCTACACCTCCAGCCCGTCTTCGAGCGCGACGAACAGCGCCCCAGCGACGAGGTCTGCGGTGGTTCCGGGATTGATGTCTCGCTGTACCAGCTCTTCGGCGAGTTCGTATGGGTCTTCCTCGCCTTCGAGCACTGCTCTTGCACGGTCTCTCACTTCCAGCGCTGTTGCGGTGTCGTGCTGGGTGACCACGAACGTGTCGACTTCACGGGCGAGAAGCGCAAGAAAGAGCGCAGACGTGCGATGTGTGATGGCTCCGTCGCTGAGTTCGAGCGCCTGTGCGCTCTCGAACGTTCGAGGAAAGCCCGTGACCCACTCGGCTGCGATACTGTCGCCGTCTGCGCTCCGCTCCATGACGTCCGCGAGCATCAGTCCACGCTCACGGATGGCGCTCTCGGCCTCGCTTCCCCGCCGAACGTCCAGCGTTTCCATCCCGTCGGGAGGGTCGTCCACGGAGACGTCGACGTGGTCGAACGCCCGGTAGAAGTAGACGGCGTCGTCGACGGTCGTCTCAGCAACGACTTGCTGTGCACCCTCAGGGGTACAGTCTCCTCGTGCTGCGGCGGCGACGAGCGGTGTGACGAGCAGGATGGCTCCGAACTGGGTGTTCCCACCGCGTTGGTGGCTCATCCCGGCAACTGCCCGCTCGAACGCCTGGCCAACCGGCGCACCAGTGCATGCGAGTTCGAATCCATCGAGCGCACCGACGGCCCCCGCCAGAAAGTGTTCGAAGCGGAGGTCCTCGTACTCTCGCTCGCGGTCCACGTTCCCTGGTTTCGGCGTACCGGACACTTCGAGCAAGAGGGCGAGCATGGCGTTCTGTGTGGTCGAACGAGTCATACCCACTCCTCCTGTCGATGTGCAGGCGTCATCCTGATTGGTCTTCGAGCGCAGACCCTATAGGGATTCTCGTACCTGTACAGAGATTCTCGCTGCGACGTACAGCGAGAACACTACGATGACTTACGAGAATCCCTCTATCGTTTTTGTGCCCGCTCTTGCTGTGTGAACCACTCGTCTGTGGCGTCTCGAACCCGCGAGAGCACACGTGGGTCGTCGCTGGGCCGTCCAACGCTCACCGCATCGGCCCCGTAGTCGAGATACTCGAAGACGGTTTCGCGGTCACGCACCCCGTTGTTGGCGATTATCCTCATCGTCGTGCTCCGTGCAACCTCGGCAACGACCTGTTCCGAATCCATGGCGTCGACGTGGATGAAACAGGCACCCGCCTGTTCGAGCCGTGGCGCAAGCGTCGTCAGGGAAACGCCGGGAACCTCTGTGCGAACTTTCACACTCACGTCCACACCCATCCTCGCGACGGCTCTGACCTGTTCGCAGAGTCGCTCGGTGTCTCTGAGCAACGACTCGCCAGCACCGACCGCACACATCTCGTCCTGGCGGCAGTGGGCGTTGATTTCGACGAGCGCGCCGTGTCTCCGGCACAGCCCTGCAAGAGCCACCAGGGGTTCGAGCGTCGTCGTGCGAACGTTGACGCCCGGACGTATCGAAACGGCGGCCAGTTTCGAGAACTGGTCGTCGACGAACGCGAGCGGGTCGGGCGGGAGAAACTCGTGCCGGTCGCGCGCGACCAGTTCCCGTGCCGCCTCGCGAGTCTTCGCGTCGACAGCGATACCGCCGAGAAACGCCACACCCGCGTATGGGGCACCGCGTCTCGCCCACGCAGCATCTGACTCGCCACTCAAACTCGCAAGCGCGACGCGTGGCTGAAACAGTGCGTCAGTATCACTGGCCGATTCGACATCACTCACTGTATCACCTCCAGCGCCTCGGCCACTGCTGTCGCAACCCGTTCTGAATCCGCTTCAGTGTCCAGTCGGGTGTCTGTTCGGACGACTGGTCGCTCCAGTTCGGTTCCATCGTCGTCGTCGAGGACGAACGCATCAGCGAACGGATACGCCTCGGCAACGCCAGCAGTCGAGGGTTCGTATCCCTCGGCTGCCATCAGCTCCGCTGCTGGACCGGAGAACACCTCGCGTTCGACGAACGGCGAAACCGCAACGACTGGCGTCGAAGACAGTGCCGCCTCGAATCCGTCGAGCGTGCGCATCGGGCCGATGCTGGTTATCGGGTTGGACGGCCCGATGACGACTGGGCACTCCAGCGCATCGAATACGGCGTCTGTCGGCACTGCGCTCGACCCGCCACGGAACTCGACATCTTCTATTTTCGGTTCTCCACGGTTTGCGACCCAGAACTCCTGAAAGTGCATCGTCCCCGCTTTCGTGTGAATCAGCGTCGCAACCGGGTCATCGCTCATCGGCAACACACGCCAGGGGACGTCCAGAGCGTCACAGAGCGCCTCCGTTGCCGAGGTGAGCGTCGAGCCTTCGTCGAGGAGACTCGTTCGCATCACGTGGATTGCCCGGTCGCGGTCGCCGATGTGCATGAATTCAGAGATACCCGAGAATCGCCGCCAGCGTGCGATGGTGCGTCCGGAACTCTGTTCGCTCTCGTCGAGATAGCGCGGCCCAGACTCGAATCCAGCCTGCTCGGACAGGCGGTGTATCTCTTCGTGTGTCTCTGCCGTGTCATCGTCGATTCCCCACCACGTCTCCCGGTCGAGGACGCCACCGCCGAGAAAGAGGACGCTGTCGACGTCCGGACAGACAAGCACTCCGCCGAGTTCGACGTCGTCTCCTGTGTTGGCAATCACCGTCGTCTCTGCGGGTGAGAACACGTCGTCCGCACCCGACAGGAGCTTCGGTGTCCCAGTCCCACCAGAGAGAAACGTAACCATAACCGGGCTATGCCTGCCACCATCATAAGTAACATCGTTCCAAACAGTCGGATACTGGTGGACCTGGTCGTGACTGATTTTCCTGCGTCAGTACGTCATTTATATATGAAGGCAGCCAACCGTCAGGTATGATAACCATCAAAGACAGCGTCCACGACCATATCGAGGTCGACGGTGTGGCCGAGCGGTTGCTGGATACGCCGACAGTTCAGCGTCTCCGGCGCATCAACCAGCTTGGAACCGTCCGACTGGTGTATCCTTCAGCCAACCACACACGCTTCGAGCACAGCCTTGGTGTGTTTCACCTCGCAAACCGTGCACTCGACCACCTCAACATCAAAGGCTTACAGGCAGAGCGCGTGCGTGCCGCCGCCCTCTTGCACGACGTGGGCCACAGCCCGTACAGTCACAACATCGAGTCCGTCATCTACCGGGAGACGGGCACCTATCACGACGACGTTCACGACCTCATCGGGTCAGGTCCCGTTGCAACCGTGCTCTCAGAGGAGGGTCTCAACCCCGACCACATCGCCGACCTGATTGCCGGGAAAGGCGAACTGGGACAGCTCGTCTCGGGTGAACTCGACGTCGACCGGATGGACTATCTCGTTCGAGATGCCCACCATACGGGCGTTCCGTACGGGACAATCGACCACGAGCGACTGTCACGGGAACTGCGGTTCGTCGACGGCGAACTCGTCCTCGACGAGGGGAACGTCCAGACTGCAGAGAGCCTGCTGCTGGCACGGGCGCTCATGAATCCGACCGTGTACAAACACCACGTTGCACGCATCGCCAAGGCGATGCTCCGTCGAGCAACCGAACACGCGCTCGAAGCGGGAGCGACCGACGCCGAGACGCTCCGTCGAATGGACGACCACGACTTCCGTTCCCTGCTTCGAGGATGTGAGGCAAGCGCACTGTTCTCACGACGACTCGACGAACGGCGTCTCTACAAACGCGCAGTGTGGGCCGAACTCGATGCAGTTCCTGAGGACGTTCTCGACGCCGAATACGGGACACTCCGTGAGTTCGAGCGCCAGATTGCCGACGCCGCGAACGTCGAACGGGACGCCGTGATACTCGATGTACCTTCGAAACCGTCGATGAAGGAGTCGACCTCACGGGTGCTCGTCAACGGTGACATTCGTCGACTCGACGAGCAGTCGACGCTTGTCAGTGCGCTGCAGACAGCACAACTCGACCACTGGCGACTCGGCGTGTACGCACCATCAGCCGAAAGTGAACGGGTCGGTGAGGCCGCCGTTCGAATCCTCGGTCTGGACCTCGACGGAACGCATGTTCGGGACGCTGGACCCGGTATCAACGCCACACTCGGAGAGTTCGTCAACGGGTCGTAGATATGCAGGTCTTCTATCGCTCTTCGGAGACGTCTATCGGCTTTCCGTCTTCTGTTGGTGGCGCAACGTAGTTGATAACCTCCTCCACAGATGGCTCGGTCACTCGCACCCGAACGGAGATCGCTCCGAGTTCGCCGGGTTCGTCGACCACGAAGTTGACGACGCCTTCGAACGCGGCCTGTTTACTCAGCGTGAATGAAAACGAATCACCACGTCTGGTGTCGAAGAAGACACTCCGTGCGGTGTCGAGAATCGTCTGCCTGTGGAGTTGCTCCGAGAACTGTTCGAGGTCGTGGACCGTTGCCGTCAACTCGCCGTGTCGGAGTTCAGGTCTGGCACCCGGGAAGATCGCCGTGATGGCATCCCTAACTCTGTCCGTGACTTCCGTGTCGTACACCGGCGCGGTGATTTCGACGTCGATGCTGTGTATCATCCTATCTCCTCCGTGAACAGTTCCTCGATACGGTCGTGGAACGTTTCGAGGTCCTCGGTGTTGTCGACGGAGACGTCGGCCTGTTCAATCGCCTCGTCCATTCCGAACGCACGTTCACGCTCGTCTCGTTCTTCGAGGGACTCCCCGCCGTCATCGACACCAGCATCGCGGCCACGGAGTTCGAGACGCGCAGCACGCAGCTCTCGCGGTGCCTCGATGCTCACGAGCACGAACTCCTCGCCGAAGGCTTCCTCGAACGCCTCGACCTCGACGTGCGAACGAATGCCGTCGACGAGCACGGTCTCAGCGTCTTCGAGTTCGTCTTCGAGTATGGGAAGCGAACGCTCTGCAACGGCCGCAGGACCGTTTTCCTCGCGGAGTGCTTTCGCAATCTCGCCGTGGTGCGTTGTGGGATTCAGTCCGCGGTCACGGCACTCCTGACGGATGACGTCGCCCATCGTCACGACGGGGATGTCGAGCGCTCGCGCGACCGCCGCCGCCTCACTCTTGCCGCTGCCAGGCAAGCCAACCGTCCCGATAACTGTCATCGCTCGAACGTTGGCCGACCCGCCAGATAAACACTGCGAAGCACTCTGTGACCCGGGACGAATCAGTAGATTCACCACCTGCCCACCTGATCACCCGGTATGGCACGACTCACCGAGTACACTATCGGAGACGCCTACTGTAACTCGATTGCCTGGGAGACGCTCGAATCGCTCGTCGACGTCGAGAACAGGATGGCTGGGCACGAGGGTGAACAGGAGGGTGCAGAGATACTCGCCGAGACGTTCGAGGAGATTGGTCTCCGGGAGGTAGCAATCGAGGAGTTCGAGATTCCTGGCTGGTGGCGCGGAGACGCCGCGCTCTCGCTTCCCGACCGCGGGCAAACGTACGACCGTTCACACCAGGTCATCGCGCTGCCGGGGACACCGCCCGGCGAGGAGACGACCGAACTGGTCGACGTCGGGTACGGCACGCCCGCGGAGTTCGAGGAAGCGGACATCGACGGCACCATCGCGATGGCGTCGAGCGAGACCCCCGAGGACTACGACGGCTGGATTCACCGCAAGGAGAAGTACGACGCAGCAGTCGAGGGTGGGGCAGTCGGGTTCGTATTCCGGAACCACGTCGAGGGCTGTCTGCCCCCGACTGGCGGTATCTACGGCGACACCACTCCTGGACCGATTCCGGCTGTGGGTGTCTCCCGCGAACTCGGCGAACGGCTGGTCCGCCACTGTGAGGCAGAGACAGTCGAAGCAACCCTCACTGTCGACTGCGAAGTCGGTGACGCCACCTCCCAGAACGTCTCCGGTGTGATTGGTCCCGACACCGACGAACGGATTCTGGTCACTGCACACCACGACGCCCACGACATCGCCGAGGGTGCAGAAGACAACGGGGCTGGCTCCGCCCTCGTCTGTGAGGTGGGCCGACTCCTCGGGCACATCGAAGACGACCTCGAATGTACTGTCGAGTGTGTGACCTTCGGTGCAGAGGAGATCGGACTCTACGGGTCGAAGCACATGGCTGAAACGCGCACCCTCGACGACATCAGGGCTGTTGTCAACCTCGATGCAATCGGTGGGTCCCGAACCCTCGGCGTCGGAACCCACGGCTTCGAGGAACTGACCGACGCCTTCGAGCACGTCAGCGAGCGGCTCGACACCCCCCTCGAAATCGACGAGGACATCAAACCACACAGCGACCACTGGCCGTTCGTCCGCGAGGGCGTTCCCGGTATCATGGCGTACTCAGTCTCCGAGGAGTCCGGCCGTGGCTGGGGACACACCCACGCAGACACGCTCGACAAACTCGACAGACGAGACCTCCGTGAACTCGCGGTGCTCGCCGCGGATGGGGTGGCAGAACTCGCCAGCAGCGACCGGAACCCACAGCGAGTGGACGCCGAAACGATAGCCGAACGAAAGGACGAGTAGACGACTGGCGGAGTGACTCCGACCGACAGTTACTGCCGACCGACAGTTACTGCCGACCGACAGTTACTGCCGACCGACAGCTATTCCCGACCGACAGCTATTCCCGACCGACAGCTACCGCCTCTCGACACTCCTTGCGTGTGCTTCGAGTCCCTCGACTCGTGCGAGGGTCGTGACAGTCTCTTCGAGGGCTCCCAGTGACTCTTTCGAGAGACGCTGAACGGTCGAAGCGTGCATGAACGTCTCGACTGAGAGGCCTCCCACGCGTTTCGCTTCACCACCGGTGGGGAGAACGTGATTCGGGCCACTCGCGTAATCACCGGCCGCAACTGGGCTGTACGGGCCGAGAAAGACCGCACCTGCGTTGTCGATTCGAGACAGGAGCGCCTCGTCGTTCTCGGCGACTATCGAGAGGTGTTCGGCCGCGTACTCATCGGCGAACAGTGCTGCCTCGCTCATCGACCGTGCGAGGAAGACGCCGCTCGCGTCGTTTTCGAACGCGCTTCGGATAATCTCCTCCCGGGGCATCTCGGTCGCCTGTTCGTCGATTTCGGCGGCGATCGCTTCGGCCGTGGCTTCGTCGGCTGTGACTGCAGCGGCGACGGCGTCGGTGTCGTGTTCCGCCTGTGCCACGAGGTCGGCTGCGACGAGTTCGGGGGCCGCTGTGCTGTCTGCCACGACGAGCAACTCGCTTGGTCCTGCGAGGAAGTCGATGTTGACGTTACCTTGCACTTCGGCTTTGGCCGCCGTCACCCACTTGTTGCCAGGCCCGACCACGACGTCACAGGCGTGGACAGTCTCAGTTCCGTAGGCGAGCGCCGCAATCGCCTGTGCACCCCCGACCTGATAGACGGCATCCGCACCAGCCACGTGGATAGCGGCCAGCGTCGCACTCGATATCTGTTCCGCTGGCGGTGTCGCGACCGTGACGTGTTCTACGCCAGCGACTTTCGCCGGGATGATTCCCATCAGCGCGCTCGATGGGTAGGCGGCGGTCCCGCCCGGTGCGTACACACCCGCCGAAGAAAGCGGTCGAAAGCGTCTCCCGAGCTCGCGGCCGTCGAACTCCTCGTACCAGTCACCCGGCCGCTGTCGCTCGTGAAAGGCCCGGATGTTCTCGGCCGCCGTCTCGATAGCGTCGAGAACCCCGCTGTCGACGGCGTCGACAGCCCGCTCAGCTTGTCCCGTGATGTCGATACTTCCGACGGTGACGCCGTCGAACTCCTTCGAGAACTGTCGGAGTGCGACGTCGCCCTCCTCACGGACACGGTCGATAATCTCGCGGACGTCACTCCTGACCGCGTCTACTCCACTGTCACGTTCGAAGATTGCCTGTCGCTGTGTGGGGGTGAGATCTGCGACTGGGTCGACGTTCATATCTTCCGTAGCGAGGGGAGTTACTTATACTGCCGGAGAAACATTCTGTCGGATTTTGGTCGTCAACATCTGAGTGAACTACCCCTGCCTACTCACTCACCGCTCTCGCGGTTCGTTCCTTGAGGCAGGGGCTTCCTGTTTCAACGACGCGCTTTGCAGACACAACCGCAGTGTCCACAGGGAGCGCAGTCTCCACAGGCGTGCCTTCGGAGTGACCCACTCCTAGTTCTGAAAGACCGCGAGAAAGAATGTTCCACGCTGCGTTTGCGTCTCTATCCGCTTCGAAGCCACAGGCCGGACAAGAGTGTTCACGCACCCACAGCGGCTTGTCTGTTTTGACTCCACACGACGCACATTCCTTGGTCGTGTCTTCTGGGTCAACCTCCACGAAATGTGTACCTTCGCGCTTGCATTTGTATTCGAGTAGGTCGGTGAAGGTGTTCCACGCCGACGATGCCGTGTTGCGGCTGTTGCCTGGCGATTCCAGCATCCCTTTCACGTCCAGGTCTTCGACGGCCACCAGGTCATACTCCCGAGCATAGTAGTTCGACAGTTTGTGCAGGAAATCACGCCGCTTGCGCTTGATGTCGAGATGGCACTCCGCAACACGCCGACGTTGCTTCTCCCAGTTATTCGACCTATGCTCTTTGCGCGAGAGTTTCCGTTGCTCCCGTTCGAGTCTGTCACGTTCGTCCGTGAGGTCGAGTGACTCGACCGCTGTGCCGTCTGTATCGTGGGCATACTTCAGAATCCCCACGTCGATGCCAACCATGTCGTCGGCGTCGATACCCTCTAGCGACGGTTTGGCAGGTTCCTCTTTATCGTCGACGGCGAAGGAGGCATACCACTCCCCGGTCGGTTCTTTCTTGAGCGTGACTTCTTTGATTGTTTCATCGTCGGGGATTTGTCGGTGGCACTCAATCGGGATATCCGCGAGTTTCGACAATGAGAGGACAGTCTGACCGTTCTTCTTGTCGAACTCGAAGCCAGACTGGACGTAGGTGAAACTGCGGAAGTCCTTGGGTGTCTTCCAGTTGAGACTGCCGACGTCGTAGCCCCTCTCTTTCAGTTCAGACAGGGCTTTGATGCTGTCCTCGATCCGCATGACAGCGGCCTGTGCGACTGTTGAGTACAGGTCGTTCAGTTCGTCCCACCAGTCTTTGAGGTCGGTGAGTTGGTCGCGGACCTGTCGCACTCGGTGGGTGAGTGTTCCATCGGACTCTGGAATCTCGTTAAACTCACCGAGCGCGTGGTTGTAGAGTTGCCTACAGGTGTCCCGGTGATAGTCCAACAGCTCACGCTGTTCGGTGGTTGGCTTGAGTCGGAACCTGTAGGCGTAGTGCATCGGTTACTCGGTTGGGTCTGATGTTCGGACGATTTTCACGTCTGCGCCACGCCAGTCTTTGGGAACGAGGACGTGTGCGCCGTTACCGGTGGGTTTCACCTCGCCTTCGATGACTTCGTGGCCTTCAATTTTGTGTCTATCCATCACCTATGTTTAAACTTTGTATCAACATAAACGTATCGGTTCGTGGGCCTGTGGGCCAGCAACGGGAAGGTGCAAACGAGACAAAGACGGCGCTGTATCCCCTCCCTACTGTGCTACTCGGTCGCTCCGCTCTCTGCGTTGCTCCTTGAGGAAGGGGGCTTAGCGCCTGCAATCAGCTAAAACGACGGCAGTCACAGATGTTCCGAAGAATTGGAAGACTCTAGCTGGCGGACCGTCAGGACGGGAATTGGCGAGTGGCGGACGACAGCCTCGGCGACACTCCCGAGCAAGAAGGCGTGTTCACCGTGCCGACCGCGAGTCCCCATAGCGATAACGTCGGCATCGACATCCTCGGCGTAGCGGATAATCTCAGTCGCCGGGTCGCCTTGCTCGACGGCAGTCACGAGCTCTGTGTTTCCAGTGGCTTCTCCCTCGACGAACGCCAGCGCGTCGTCACCAAACTCGCGGATGGCCTCATCAAGTTCCGCTCGTACGGCTTCAGGAGAGGATTCAATCTCGGTCGTGTCGACGACGTACAGGGCGTGAACTGTCGCGTTGAAACGCTCCGCGATGTCGAGTGCCGTCCGGATGCCCCGGTGGGCGCTCTCGGAGCCGTCCGTCGCGATAACCACCGTCTCGAACATACCTCGCGCTTCGAGGCAGAGGATAAAAAAGCGCGTGATTCTATACCGGTCAACGGAATCTGTGATAGATTCTCGACCCGTCCGTACCGTGTGGGAACTATCAATCGTTCCGTCGACCGGTATATCGGCGGTTTTTTGCCGTCGCCACCCGGAGTCCGAACCAATGACTCTCGACATCGACCTCGTGCTGGTGGCAGTCGATGGAAGCGACGTATCCAGTCGGGCAACGGCGTGTGCGGTTGCACTCGCCGAACGATACGAGGCTGACGTTCATCTGTTACACTTCGTCGACAACCGCGTGATGCAGGGCATCGATGCGGGCGACCTCTCGCCCGAGACCATCGCACAGGAACAGCAGACGCTCACGGCCGCCACCCAGAAAGAGCTTCCAGACGATGGGAGTGTCGAGTTCACCATCTCCGGCGCGGCAGGCTTTTCGACGACGAAACTCGGACAGACGCCGGGATTCGTCATTCTCGACGTTGCGGACGAACTCGGTGCTGACTTCCTCGTGGTTCCCCGCGAGACACCGACTGGAGACCCCGATGAAGTCGTCGGCAAGGCCGCACTGCAGGTACTCGAGTACGCCAGTCAACCGGTGCTGTCGGTCTGATACCGATTCTTGTCTCAGAGTGCCTTACGCATCACTGTTCGCGGCCCGTCTTCTTCTTCCATCACGAGTTCGAATCCCGCACTCTCGTAGAGTGTGAGCGGTCCCTGGCAGTGTTCGGCACTGGTTTCGGCGTCTTTCAGCGGGTAACCCTCGACGGCGACGGCGCCCTGCTGAGCGACCGAACGGCAGGCTTCAGTCAGTAATTCACGGGCGATGCCACGGCGGCGATACTCCGGTGAGACGATAAAGCAGAGGACGACACCGACCTGCTCAAGCGGCAACTCCGCTGGCGGTCCAACCCGCATCGGATCAGGCAGCTCAGCCCGAATAAGGGCCTTGCACCACCCGACAGGCCTGTCGTTCATGTAGGCTAACAGACCGTGGAACTCGCCTGACTCAATCGCGTTCCGGGCTGCCTCCCGGTTCTCTTCTGCGGACCTGTGTTGCCACTGTTCGCTCGTCCCGGTGAAGTGATGAAAATAGCAATAGCAACCACTCCAGTCCGGGTTATCCGAGAACGCATCCTCGTCGAAAAAGTCGAGGTAGTCGTCAACGAGTTCGGGGGTCAACTCCCGAACGGTTACGTCGGTCATCACTTTCGCTCCACGGGAACAATCACGCTGGTTGTCATACACTAATTACAACACTGACCGACATAATTATACCTGTTCACCCATCTGGAGCGAGTCGCAACGACATCTCAAGTTCGAAACTGGCGTCGCCAGTCCGCTCGAAGCCGATTTTCTGATACAGCGCCACAGCGGGAGTGTTCCAGCGCTCGACTGTCAGCCAGACACACTCAATACCTTCGCGCTGGGCCAGTCCCAGTGCAGTTCGGACGAGTTCGGTTCCGATGTGTGCGCCCTGATACGCCTGCAGCACGAAGATTGCAAGTTCGTACGCACCGTGTCGGTCAGGCACCAGCATCACGTGGCCGACTGGCCGACCCTCGTGGACGCCGACGACGTTCAGCGCGTCCTCGGAGAGCACGACATCCAGCCACTTCCGAATCGCCGTTTCGGTGCTGGGTGGAATCCCCTGCGCGCGGTCGGTCGGGTCGAACTCGACGTACATCTGTACCAGCGCTTCCGTGTCGTTGCTCGTCACTTCTCGAACCGTGATTTCGCGACCCTCTGCGTCGGTAAACTCACGCGGTGGCCCACTGAAACCAGTCACCGGTTCGTCGGGGAACTGTGTCGTCATCGTATCAACGTCACCGTGGTGTGTGCGTTCAGGAGGACGAACTCGAGAACACTGTCGAGTTGTATCTTACCAAGCGGGCTCCGGTGACCTCCCGACAGGACGATTCGGTCGTAGCCTTCGGTTTCAGCAATATCGACGAGCTGACCTGCGGGATCATCCTCAAGTGTCATCACAGACGCGTCGAAATCAGCTGCGAGGAGTTGCTCGCGGACGGTGTGCTCGACATCGGCAGTCGAGTCGTTGTGGCTGTAGACGGCGACTGTAACCTCGTCGCCGGTCTCTCTGGCACGACTGGTGACCGCTTCGAGGGCAGTCATCGCGTCCTCACTGCCGTCGACACCGACGATAAGTCGCATATGTTCGTCCATGGCTGGGTGCTACAAAAACGCACCGTCACGTCGTCACACCTGGTGGTTCGTGTGTGTTCGTTCAACGAGCAGCGCGGGTCGGTCCGTCCAGACATCCTGCTCGCGGTCCAGCCACGCGACGACGAGAACGTGCGGGAGCGTCAGTGCTGCGATGAACACGAGATATAGGCCAACGAGTTCCGAGACGCCGACCGGTGTTGCAGGGACGAGAACGTAGAACACACCAAGAAAGAGAAGTGAAGCGGCTGTCAGTGGTGCACTGTCGCGAGCGAAACGGAACAGGGTGGTGCCGTAGTCACCCTCTGCAAGCGCTGTTCTGGCCCGTGGATCAATCGCGATGAGCCGCCCGATGTGTCTGAGGGCGTGCCAGACGGTGAAGTACAGTCCAACAGCGAGAATGGGTGGAACCGTTGCAAAGAACACGACCAGCAGACCGACCTCTGCCGCGTCGAGATACCAGCCACGACGGCTGACACCGACGCGACTGGTCTGTACGAAGCCGACGAGGAGTGAAGCGACAAGTAGTCCTGCAACGAGAAGTGCAACCACCAAGCGACCGGTTGGGGTGAACGCGGCTGCTGCCGGACCGAGAGTCGACGGACCGAACAGCCCCACAATGGTTTCGGCGACGAAACGGTACTGTTCTGGGAAGAACACCAGCGGAACGAGCATCGGAAGAGTTCCACGGGCGAGTCCAGTCAGGATTCGCTGTGTGCGAGTCACGAGATGAGTCATCCCGAGAAGCGCCACGAGCGAATGAACGTCACCCTGCCCCCAGTGGAGCCAGGTGATGAGGATGAACAGCGCGAACGCAGCGACTGGAGCGACGAACCAGAAGAGACCGTAGAGACCACCAACAAAGGCGTAGAGAACACCGACAGCGGCCAGCGAGCGGACCGTCGGAGACAGGCCACGGACACGTGTCGGTGCCAGATGGTCGACTGCGCCGTGTGGAAGTCCGAAGAGAACGACACTGGCGAGTAGTGGGACGAACTGATATTCGAGTGGCAGAGACAGACCAGTCGAAAAGACGAGAATAGCCACCGCGAGAACGACCCATCCGGGGACGACTGTGAGGCGTATCAGACCGTCTCTAACTGATGGCTCGGCGGTCACCATCACTCACCGGAGTTGGGGACAGTCGTGGAAAGATACCGACTGTATCGCACAATCCAGGGGGAGTGTTCGAGCGTTGGCCACTGTTCGACGAGCCAGATGTAGAGGACGAAGCCCTGGACGAGGAACACGTTCGTAATGAAAAAGAAGAACGCTTCCTCGAACGGGAAGCCAAAGGGAGCGACACCGATGGTGTACGTCTCAGAGATTGTCCACAGACCCATCGAGATGGCGCTCCAGTCAGCGACCCAGAGATACAGCGTCGGCACGGCGATCGCGATGGCGACGGTTCGGCGTGCGCGCCAGAGGTGAGTCCAGCCGAACGCCCACTGAATTGCCAGCACCGGCCCGCCCCACAGCAACATCGAACCAAAGTACAACCAGGAGTCACCAGAGAGCACGAGTACCAGCCCAAGCAGGGTAACAGCCAGCCCGCCAACAAGCCCCAGTGAACGGTCACGGCGTGAGAGCCGGAGGTCCGTATCAGTCGGTATCGACAGGAGTGAGAGGAACAACAGCGTGATGACTGGCTGGATCACAAAAAAGAGGTACTCACCAACAGGAGCGGCCCAGACCGTCTGCCAGACGACCCCGTCTCCGTACCACCAGACCCCCTGTTCGATGAGCAGGTTATCCCACGGCGTCGTGTAGACAAACGCGATGACGATGAGGACGAACACCCCCGCGGCGGGAACTGGACCATCGAGAAGTGTCCCACGCCACCAGGAGACGACCAGCAACAGCGCTATCACTGGCAGAGTGAACACGAGGTGAAACTGCAGGTACGTCTCTGGCGGTATCATGGGTCGACTTCCGCGACGGCTGTCACCCCGACGCTCCCGATCGGTGGGCTGGACAGACGTTCGCCCGAAGTCAATCGCCAGAGTTGGCGTTCATCAGAGATCAACCGGCAGAACTGACGTTCACCAAAGTGGTGGAGTTGCATGTTCGATTCTAGCCGTGGTATTCACAATAGCGTCGTGCCAAACTAGTCAGGGGATTTCCCCGATATCTCGAGCGGACGCTCTGGCTGGTTCTGTCTGCGGTGACGTCTCTCTCAGACACTGCGGTGGGTTTCTCAGGCCTTTCGTGGGGGGAGTTCCCGTTTGTGGGCGTCACTGACAGATTGCTCGATGTAGGCGTCAACGAGTTTGCGCTGGGCTTCTCGGAGGTGCTGGTGGAACGTCTGGCGTGTGATTCCCATTGTCTCGGCAATCGCTGCACCATCGGTCGGTCGGGGCCATTCGAAGTAGCCATTCATGTGTGCGGCTTCGATGGCCGTCTGCTGTCGCTCTGTGAGACGCTGTTCGACACCCGATG
>PUMG01000025.1 GCA_003551265.1 Halovenus sp. | reverse complement strand
CGACGTGAAGTTACGTCTGTTCCACGGCCGTGGCGGCTCTATCTCACGTGGTGGTGGGCCGATGAACGACGCGTTGCTTGCACTTCCACGGGAGACAGTCACCGGCCAGGTCAAGTTTACCGAACAGGGCGAAGCAATCGACGAGAAGTACGGGAACCCGCGCATCGCCGAGCGCAACCTCGAACAGATGCTCCATGCCCAGATTCGTGCCCGCTACGAAGCGCTCGAACACCCGAGCGACGACGTTCCCCAGGAGTGGCAGGCGGCGATGGAGACGGCTGCCTCTGCGGCCCGTGAGGCCTACCGTGACCTGCTGGAGACCGACGGTTTCGTCGCGTACTTCGAGGAGGTGACGCCGATACGGGTTATCGAGAATCTCAATATGGGTTCGCGCCCAGCATCACGGTCGGGCGAGCGCACTGTCGAGAGTCTCCGCGCCATCCCGTGGGTGTTCTCCTGGACACAGACCCGGTGTATCCTCCCCGGCTGGTACTCCCTCGCCTGTGGGTTCGAGGCGTACCTCGACGACGGTGGTGATCTCGACACGCTCGGTGAGATGTACGAGAAGTGGCCGTTCTTTCAGACGACGCTGGACAACGCGGCGCTCGCTCTTGCCCGTACCGACCTCGAAATCGCCGAACACTACACCGACCTCACGACCCCAGAACTGCGCGAGCAGTTCTTCCCACAACTGCAGCGTGAGTACGAGGCTGCGTGTGACCTCGTGCTCGATATCACCGGCCGTGACCACCTTCTCAGGCGGGAGTGGCTGCGAGAGCGTCTCGCCCGTCGTAACTCCTACGTGGACCCGCTCAACCTCCTCCAGGTCCAGTTACTTGGACTCGACGAGCGCACGGCACACGAAGACCGAACGCTCCGTCTGACTGTCAAGGGCATCGCTGCTGCGATGCAGAACACCGGGTAGTGTCGTACTGGTCGGCGACCGGTGAACACGAGGTCTCCTCGGCACAAACAATAACACCCAGAGCGGCGAATAGTGTCATATGTACCGTGTGCTGTGTCCAGTCGACAAAAGCGAAGAGCGCGCCCTCGCACAGGCCGAAGCAATCGTCGCGTTCGCAGCTGTCACGGACGCACTCTCCGTCGATGTTCTGTACGTCCGAGAGGATGTTGGAATGCCAGACGTGGAGTGGGTTGCGGGCGGTTTCGCCGAGGAGTACGTCGAAGAGATGTCGGACAACGTAGTGGAGTATCACGACCTGCCCGATTCCGTCGACGCGGTTGCCGAAACACTCGAAGCCGCAGATATTGACTTTGCTGTTCACGAAACAGGCGGTAATCCTGCCGAGGCGATTCTCACCATCGCTGAGGAGTACAACAGCGACTCAATAATTCTCGGTGCGCGTGGCCGGTCTCCGATAGGGAAAGTTATCTTTGGCAGTGTCGCCCAGGCAGTGCTTCTCGATAGCGATATCCCTGTCACGGTTGTACCGGTTGATTGAGCGGGTTATTCGTCTGTCTGTGCTGTCACAGCGCCCAGGACGCCCTGAGAAGCGATTCATTTCGAGAAATGAATTTCCAGGGATACTGAAGATTTACTTGGGTATCTGGCGAAGTACCACATGGTACATGGATGATGATGAACAAACTCGGAGTCGCGCTCCCGAGGCAGGCTGGCAGCGACGGAAGTTGTTCGTCCACAGGGTCTGGCAATCGCTGTGGCGAATGCACAGCGATACGAAAGCCTACGTTACACTCGATGCACCAGGAATCGCAGCACACATGGATGCGTCATCGCCAGCAGAGCGACGGCTCGTACGGAACGCATTTGCAGCCGCAAGAGTTGCTGGTGGTCAGGATGAGGAGTCCAAACGACTGCAGGGGAAGGGGAACCAAAGAGGAGGTGACACTCCGCCACGCAGTGGGGAGAATCACGCAGAAGGTGACACCTCATCAAGTAGTGGGGAGAATCGAACAGGGGGTACTGGACCACCAGGTGGTGGGGGGAGTGGCGGTTCACACGCTGGTGGCGGTGACGGGAATGACGGCCAGGACGGTGAGGAGTCGCCGTTCGACGTCGGGGGTGAGTACGGCCGGAGACAGAAAGTCGGGTTCGTCCTCGGGCCGCTGTTGTTCGCACTCATACTGCTAGCCCCGACACCGGATGGGTTGGCGATGGCTGGGCAGGCAACTGCTGCGGTCACCGTGTGGGTTGCTGTCTGGTGGATATCTGAGGCGATTCCGATTCCAGCGACGTCTCTGCTTCCGATCGTGCTGTTTCCATTGACGGGCGCGTTGCCACTCGCAGAGACGTCTCCCGCGTATGCGAATCCGTTAATTTTCCTGTTCATGGGTGGGTTCTTTCTGGCGATGGCGATGCAACGGTGGGGTCTCCACCGGCGGATTGCGTTGCGGACGATCAAAGCCGTCGGTACACAGCCCTCACGAATCATACTTGGGTTCATGATTGCGACGGCATTTCTCTCGATGTGGGTGTCAAACAGTGCAACGGTGATGATGATGGTCCCGATTGCGCTGGCGGTCATCTACCAGACGGGCGACCTGATCGAGGAGTCGAAACTCGATATCGAAACTGGCGAGGGTGAGTTCGCCTTCGGCGTTTCGCTGATGCTGTGTATCGCCTACAGCGCATCGGTCGGTGGCGTTGCAACGCTCATCGGCACGCCGCCGAATCTCCTGTTTGCGGGTCAGGCAGGCGAACTCTTCGGTGAGTCCATCGGTTTTGCTGAGTGGATGCTCTATGGCGTCCCCATCGCAGTCATCGGGCTGGTCGGCGTCTACGTCTACGTCACCCGCCTGGCTATCACACCTCAGTTCGACCAGTTACCTGCCGGGGCGGCTGCTATCGACGACGAACTCGCCAGGCTCGGTTCGACGAGCCGGCAGGAGCGACTGGTACTGGTTGTCTTCGTGGGGATGGCGCTCTCCTGGATTGGTGCCAGCCTCGTCGACCAGGCTGGGTTGCTCCCTGTTCCGGACGATGTCGACTCGCTGGTCGCCATTGCAGGTGCGATGCTCCTCTTCTCGATTCCGACACGGACCAAAGACGGCAATCGGACGTTCCTGCTCGACTGGACCACCGGCGTCAAAATCCCCTGGGGGGTGATTCTGTTGTTCGGCGGTGGGCTCGCTATCGCTGCGGCCTTCGGAGAGACTGGGCTAGCTGTCTGGATCGGCGAACAGCTCGAAGTTCTCGAAGGGACACAGATGCTCGTTATCTTGCTGGCGGTCGTGACGATGACGGTGTTTCTTACCGAGATGACTTCGAACACCGCGACGACAGCGATGTTGATGCCAATCCTTGCGGGCGTCGCAGTCGGTATCAACGTCCATCCGTTCGGGCTGATGATCGCCGCGGCGACCGCCGCATCGTTCGCGTTCATGCTCCCGGTAGCAACACCACCGAACGCAATCGTCTTCGGCAGCGGCTACATCACGATCCCGCAGATGGCAAAAGTCGGGGTTGGACTCAACCTGCTGGGAATTATACTGATTACGCTGCTCGCAGTGGCCTGGTTGCCACTTGTCTGGGGAATCGACGTGACAGCGCTTCCACCGGAATTCGTCGAGGCCTGGGGCGGTTGAAAGCTCTACACACCGAAGTCGAACGCTTATAGAGTCCAGCGCACAAGGTAACACATGGCAATCGGCGAGAACCCTGACCAACTCTCTGCTCGTGCACTCGGTCACGACCGACAACCAGTGGCGGAGTATCGCTCACTGGCGGAGGAGTTACACGGGCGCATTGCGGGCGAAGTCGAGTTCGACGAGTACGCACAGGTGCTGTATTCGACCGACGGGAGCATCTATCAGGCGAGACCGG
>PUMG01000349.1 GCA_003551265.1 Halovenus sp. | reverse complement strand
GTATCGACCTCGCAGGACAGGCGTACGTCGAGTTCCTCGAAGAGATCTACCAGAACAACGAACTCTACCGGAACGAACTCGAAATCGGTGGTGAAGCAGTCGACATCGGAAACATCGACGTGCCGGTGCTCCAGATTCTTGGTGAGTACGACCACCTCATCCCACCGAGTGCCTCGAAGCCGTTCAACGAGGTCGTCGGGAGCGACGACGTGAGGACCATCGAGTATCCGACCGGCCATATCGGACTGTCGGTTTCGTCGTCCTCACACGCCGAGGTCTGGCCGGAAGTCTGTGACTGGTACCACGAGGTCTCCACACGCGAGGAGACAGCAGTCGAGAGTGAATCCGACGACGAAGCGTCCTCCGAAGAGACGACCGTCGACACTGACGAGGAGCCGATGGAACTGGAAGCGGTGGACGGAATCGGTCCGACCTACGCCGACCGACTCCGTGACGCAGGAATCGAGACTGCGGACGACCTTGGCGAACACGACGTTGCGGAGCTAGCGGATGTGGCGCAGGCCCCCGTGGGCAGGGTCGAGGAGTGGCTCGACCAGATCTAACGAATTGGGGGGTGACTCAATTTGATCTAACGAATTGAGGAGTGACTCAATTTGATCTGAGACCGGGGAATCGTCTGACGTATTCTTTTGAGGGTGGAGATGTACGTCGTCGATATGCCAACGAATCAGCGTCAGTGGGGAGTGACACAGCACCAGTGGAGTCGGAACGCGCTCGCGCGGGCAAGCACGTTCGTTGTCGCCTCGACGCTCGCGTTGACTGCGAGTTTTCTGGGCGTCGTCGGCCTTCTCACCGGCGACGTGACCGGTCTCGGCAGTCGTTTGCCTGTGTACGTGCTGGTGATGGCGCTCGCGTTTGTCGCCGCTATCATCACGTTCGAACAGCAGTACTACGACGCCGTCCAGATTCTCGCGTTCTCGGCCATCGCCAGCGTCCTGACATTCTTGCTTGCCACGTTCGGTGGGGAAGGGGTGGCGTTTCTCGCACAGAACCACCAGGAGATAGTCGCCTCACATCTGCTGTTTTACCTCCTCGCGGCCGGTCTCATCGGAACCGGCATCGGCTACTGGACGCTCAACCACTGGTCGGAGCTCCGGTGGAGTGGGTCGCAGCTGTGAGCGTTCGACACCGCACAAGCTAAGTACAGAACGTGAAAACTCCCTGTATGGGACAGACGACACAGCGGTCGGACATGGCAACCGGTCTCGGAATCCTGCTTGGTCTCGTCGTCGTGATTGCAGCGATTGCCACGGGTGTGGCTGCCTACTCTTCAGCCGTGGCCGACAACGGAGACACCATGCAGCTTCTCTCCGGTCTCACGATGGCAGTGGCGATGATTGCGGCGTGTGTCGCTATCGTTGCACTCCACGTCTACGAGTGACACGCTAATAGTGGCCGGACTGATAACGGTTATAATCTTCCACGCCCTAGTGATACCAATGACTCAGCTCAGCGAGGAGGACCAGCAAATCCTCGACTACCTCCGTGAACAGGTCGCCCGCGGAGAGAGCTACTTCCGGTCGAAGAACATCGCGGACCATCTCGGTCTGTCCTCGAAACAGGTCGGTGTTCGGCTCTCGAAACTCGACGAAGAGACAGACGACGTCGAAATCGAAAAGTGGGGACGAGCGCGCTCGACGACCTGGCGTGTTACACAGAGCTAGTACAGTCCGAATCTCTATGACTCCGAAGGACGAGTAGCCAGTAATGGCACTCACACTCGCGCTTGCACAGGTCCGTATCGAAGGCGGCAAACTGACAGCGAACAGAGGACGCGCACGAGACGCCATCGAAACCGCGTCGTCGCGTGGCGCAGATATCGTTGTTCTCCCCGAAATTTTTACTGTTGGCTACTTCGCGTTCGAGACCTACGAGCGTAGCGCAGAGTCGCTCGACGGAGAGACTATCTCTGCCCTGCAGATGGTCGCAGAAGAGAACGACATCGCCGTTCTCGCTGGTAGCTTCGTCGAGGACCTCAAAGCGTCGGCCGAACAGGGCTTCGACACACCCGCCGAGGAGGGGTATGCGAACACCTCCGTGTTCATCGACAGGGAGGGGACACAGCGGGCCGTGTATCGGAAGCGACACCTGTTCGGATACGGCTCGGCTGAACAGGAGCTTCTGACACCCGGTGAATCGCTTCCGTCTGTGGAGTTCGAAGGGTTCACCGTCGGGATGACCACGTGTTACGACCTCCGCTTTCCCGAACTGTACCGGGAGTTCGTCGACAGAGGAGTAACCCTGATGCTCGTCCCGAGCGCCTGGCCCTACCCCCGCGTCGAGCACTGGCGACTGTTACCCCGGGCGCGCGCTGTCGAGAACCTCTGCTACGTGGCCGCTGTCAACGGCGTCGGCACGTTCGAAGACGCAGAACTGCTCGGACGGTCGACCGTCTACGACCCGTGGGGGACGGCTGTGGCGGGGCTGGGAGACGGAGCAGGTCTCGTCACCGCACGAATCGACCCCGACGCAGTCGAACAGCGTCGCGACGAGTTTCCCGCGCTCGACGATCGTCGGGAGGTTTAATTACCAGGACGACGAATCCACTCTCGCCGGGAGACGCTTTTCACGTCGTACCGGCAACGCGCTCGGCCTGTTCGCTCTTCCGCCACGGGACGCTCGAGGACCACTCCGGGAACTGCCGTCCGGACGGCACACTCTCTCCTCTCTCTGGCCAACACTTTTCAGAGACCGGGTTCCACCCTGTGTATGCACAGCACTGTTCGGGAGTTGTTCGCGGGTAATGACCGCCACGTCGAGGCGGTTTGTGAGACGTTCGATGAGCTACAGGCCGCACAGCATCCCGAAGTTGTGACGGTATGTTGTGGCGATTCGCGTGTCCTGCAGGACGATATGTGGGACAACCACCAGCCCGGACGCATCTTTACGCACAGCAACATCGGCAACCGGGTCGTCCAGGAGACGAACGCCAGCCGTGTCGTTACCGGTGACGTCCTCTACCCGCTGGTCCACACAGAGACCCACACCGCGATTGTCGTCGGTCACACTGGCTGTGGAGCAGTGACCGCTGCGTACCGTGACCTGACCGAAGGTATCGAAGAGCCTGTCGGCATCGAATACTGTGTACACCTCCTCGAACACGACCTTGAACCCGGTGTGGAAGCGCTCCCGGACGGTCTCGACGAAACCCAGGCTGTGAACCGACTGGTCGAGTACAACGTCGACAGACAGGTCGACCATCTGGTCACCAGCGAGCACGTGCCCGAGAACGTGACCATCGTCGGCGTCGTCTACGACTTTCAGGACGTCTACACCCCGCGTCGTGGGTGTGCTACCGTGGTGAACGTCGATGGCACCCGCGAGACGGAGACGCTCCGAGATCAGCATCCCGAAATCGCGGACAGAGTTCGACGACTGTGGGAGTACTGATACTGTCGGCCGAAACTCCTTGTGGAATTTCGCCCGTCAGTATTGGGTGGCTGGGAGCGGCCCTCTGATACGGTCGTTCGGAACAGAACACCGAGTCAGTATTACGTGCTGAACACCGAGCCAGTACCATGGACGAAACTGGGATGCCCTCCTCACGCCGGACGCTGCTTCGCTGGTGTGTCGCTGGTTCGTTCGCTGGTGTTGCTGGCTGTCTCGGCGGTGGTGACGACACGGCCGAAGACGACCAGCCACCTGACGACGAACGGACAGACAACGAACCAACCGACGAGGAGTTACCGGATCTGTTCGAACTCGCCGGTGACGGGACAGTGCCGTTCGCGGAGTGGCTTGCCCCGGAGGCACCCCACGGGGACGGAAACGGTCGAGAGACACTGTTTGTCTACCAGGACTTCGCCGAAGGAATCGAACAGGGATGGCAGGCCATCGAGATTC
>PUMG01000108.1 GCA_003551265.1 Halovenus sp. | reverse complement strand
GTGCGGTCGGCGGTGGGTTGCAGATGGCTGTCGAGAACGATACCGTGGTCGGGCAGGAAGCGTGGACCGACCATCCGATAAACGAAGGCGGGCTCTGTTCGAAAGGAGCAAGCCTGGCCGAGTCAGTGAACTCAGAGCAACGGCTCAAAGACCCGGTCAAGAAGGTCGACGGGGAGTGGGTTCGCATCGGCTGGGACGAGGCGATGGAAGAGATCGCAGAGACACTGTTGGACGTCCGCGAGGAGTTTGGCCCGGACAGCACGATGTGGATGGGGTCGGCGAAGATTTCGAACGAGGAGGCCTACCTGTTCCGCAAGCTGGCTGCGTTTTACGGGACGAACAACGTCGACCATCAGGCCCGCATCTGTCATTCGACGACTGTCCAGGGGCTTGCGAACACCTGGGGATACGGCGCGATGACCCAGTCAGTCAACGACGTTCAACACGCAGACGTCAACCTCATCATCGGACACAACCCGGCAGAGGCACATCCGGTGATGATGCGATACATACAGAAAGCACGCAATAACGGGGGAACGGTCATCACCGCAGAACCCCGGTTCACCAAAACCTCGGCACACGCCGATATGTCCGTTCGGTTCCGCTCGGGAACGGACATTCCATTTATCTATGGCCTGTTGTATCACATCGTCTTCGAACTCGATGCACACGACGAGGAGTTCCTCGAGAGCCGGGTGCATGGTTGGGAGGCAGTCGAGGAGAAAATCGCCGAGTACGACCCCGAAACGGTCGCTGACATCACCGGTGTTCCGGTCGACGAGCAGCGCGAGGTCGCCGAAGCACTCGCCGAGGCAGATGTCAGCACTGTCGAGTGGTCGATGGGCTCGACACAGCACACTGTCGGGACGCAGAACATTCGCATCTACGCGCTGCTCAACCTCGCACTCGGTCACACTGGCAAAGTCGGTGGCGGAAACAATCCGGTCCGCGGACACGACAACGTGCAGGGTGCGACCGATATGTGCATCCTCTCACAGCACCTGCCCGGCTACTACGGACTGGGCGAGGGTGCCTGGCAACACTGGACGAACGTCTGGGACACCAGCCCGTGGACGAGCGGGGACATCGACTACGACGGTATGGTCGAGCGATTCGAGAGCGAGGAGTTCATGCAAAAGCCTGGACTCACCGTCAGCCGCTGGTTCGAGGGTGCCCTCGACGACAGCGAGCGCAAGGGCGAACTCTATCAGCCCAACCCAATCAAAGCACTCGTCGTCTGGGGTCACTCGCTGAACTCACTGAGCGAACTCAAACGGGTGAGAGCCGCACTCGAAAATCTCGACCTCATCGTCGGCGTCGACCCCTGGCCGGGCATCGCGGGCACGCTCGCAGACCGAGATGACGGAATCATCCTGCTCCCGGCGGCCACGAACATGGAAGGCGAAGGAAGCGTGACTGATACGAGTCGCTCGACGCAGTGGCGCTTCCAGGCGGTGACGCCCCGCCACAACTCCCGGACTGACTTCGATATGCTTCTCGACCTCGCCGAGCGCCTCGGTCTCGGTAATCACTTCGATTACGACGAGGTCGAAGACGTCACACGTGAGATTGCACTGGGTGCCCGCTCTATCGGGCGAATGGGGCAGACGCCCGAGCGAATCAAAGCCCACACCGAGAATGCGGGTGTGTTCCGCAGCGAAGACCGCAAAGCTGAGGTAACCGCCGAGCACGAACTCGCAGACGAGTACTACGGCCTGCCGTGGCCGTGCTGGCACGACGAACATCCCGGGACGCCCATCATCTGGCGCGACGAACTTCACCCCGAGGAAGGAGGCCACGACTTCCGGACCAACTGGGGACCGGAATCCCCCGACGGCGATTCGATGGTTCGGTCGAGCTTCCAGCCCGAATGGTGGGACGAGGAGATCGAAGGCGTTCCACAGTACCCAAACTACGCGACAGTGCTGCCAGAAAACCCGGAGCAGCCGGGCGCGAAGACGATTCCAGTCGCGTACGCACTCAGCGAGGACCACTCGCCGTACGACGCTGCCCGGGCACTCGACGATGTCGACGAATCGGAGTTTGCGGAGTTCGACGCTGCTCAACCGGACCCACCCACTGGCCGTGGGCGGGCGCGGGGTGTCGCGTGGAACCTTCTCGACGAGGTTCCCGTCCACCGTGAACCAGTCGAGACGCCACGGGACGACCTCATCGAGGACTACCCGAACTACGAGAAACGTGAGGACTTCTACCGCCTCGACCTCGACAACAGAGGCGCACAGGAGCAACTGCGTGGACTCTCCGAGGAGTACGGCTACGTCCTCACGAGCGGCCGACAGGTCGAACACAACGGTGGTGGCTATCAGACTCGAAACAACGTCGGCACGGCCAATCGTGCGCCGATGATGTACGCGGAAATCAACCCCCGCGTGGCGAACGAACTCGGCGTCGACACTGGTGAGTGGCTCTGGGTGACAACCGACCCCGGTCGGATGCTCGTCCAGGCGAAAGTGACCGAACACGTCGACGAACATCAGGTGTTCATGCCCTACCACTGGGCTGGCATCTTCGAGGGAGAGACCTACAACGACCGCTACCCCGACGGCGCAGAGCCGCTGGTTATCGGCGATTCCTGTAATATCGGGACCTCGGTCGGCTACGATGCAGAAACGAACATGCAGGCGACGAAGGCGACGCTCTGTGGGCTCGAACCCGCCGATGACGACGAGATTCCGGACCTGCCAGAGACACAGAAACAGTACCAGCGACAGCGCGGGTTCACGAGGTGAACACAGATGAGCACACAACCCCCACGGGTCATCCCGAACGTTGAGGCGTGTATCGACTGCGGCGGCTGTAACGTCACCTGCAAGAGTGAATGGGAGCTGCCAGCGAACTCCGACCGAATCGAGGTCGTAACGAAAAATGAAGGACAGCTCGGAAATCGCTTCGAAGGGGGCGAGACGGCAGTCCCGATGTCCTGTTATCACTGCGCAGAGGCACCGTGTGAGGACGTCTGTCCGACGAACGCAATCGAGCGCGACGACAACGGCCTCGTCCAGGTCTCCGCAGAGAAGTGCATCGGCTGTTCGTACTGTGCCTGGGCGTGTCCGTTCGGTGCCCCACAGTTCCCCGACGAAACTTCTTCGACTGGGAACGCAGGTGTGATGGACAAGTGTACGGGCTGTGCGCCTCGGGTCGAGGAAGGCGAGAAACCGGCGTGTGTCGACCGCTGTCCGACAGACGCACTGGTCTACGGGACGCCCTCGGAAATCTCCCAGCAGATACGAAAAGATCAGGCCGGAGACCTGTTCGCAGGCGAACTGGCAAAGGTTGTCTTCGGCGAGGAGGTCTGAGACGGGCAATGGCAACCGAGTCGAACACAGGCGGCGAGAGCGGCGCGCTCGGAACTCGCTTGCTCGCATACCGCTCGCCAATCGCTGCCGCTATCGCGCTCGTCTTGGTGGCCGGGCTCTTGCTCGGACTGGAAGCGCTCAGCGTCCCGCTCGAAGCCGGTGACACCCTCAGGGTCGCCGGAGCTGAGGCGATTGCTGGCGGGGAGCAGGTCTACACCGCCTACAGCGGCCTCTGGCTGACTATCCGGGCGCTGCTGGGAGCGTACATCGTCTTCGTCGTCGTTCTGATATCGGCACTGGCGCTTGTCGTCTGGAAGGAGGTGTTGGGCTGATGGCGTCTGAAACCGACACGGTCGGCGCTGCCAGCACGGCAGACCCTGTCGAGACCACCGACGAAAACAGACTCGAACGCTTCTCTGGCGTGCAGGTGTGGGTTCACGCCTCACTCGCACTCAGTATCTTCGTGCTGTACCTGACAGGGTTGCCGATGACGTTCACCGACCAGCTCGGCTGGCTGTTTCCTGTCTTTGGCTACGGAAACATCGTCCTGTTTCACGTCGTCGCCGGGGTGTTTTTCATCTTCGTCGGGACGTACTACCTCCTGTATCTGCTGTTGGGGATGCTCTTTCGGGGACAGCTGTTGCCAGCTCTGCCGACGCTCCACGACTTCCGTGAGGCGTTCGCCTACCTCGGCTATCTCCTCGGTCGGAATGAAAAGCCAGCGTCGAAAAAGTACACCTGGCTACAGAAAGCAGAGATATGGGTGCTCGCAGTCGAGTTGTTCCTGTTGAGCATCACCGGGCTGTTGCTGTGGTACCGGGGGCTTTTCGTCGCCCCAGAGTTCCGGGCGATTCTGGGTGCCGATGCGGCACTCGCAGATACCCTGTTGCTGATTGTCCGTGATATCCACGTCGTTATCGCGTTGACCATGCTGATGGGGATTGCCTTTCACATCTATATGGTGAACGTCAAAGAGCGCTATCCGTTCAACGAGACGATGTTCTCCGGCGACGTTTCGGCAGGCCGGGCAGCCCACCAGTGGAAAGACTGGGCAAGCGAGGAACTCGAGGACCCGCCGGGGCACGACTCGACTCCAAGTCCGTCCCAGAGAACGCTTGTTGGAGTGACGCTTGCTCTGATCGCGTTCTTCGCAGTCATCCTGACCGCGACGCTGTTTGCGTCCGTCCTCTCACCGCTCCCCTCGCGGGAGTACCTGGTATCGTTGCCGGTAGACCCGATGAACGCCGTGAGTATCGTCTACCTGATCGGACTCAACGCTGCCATCCTCGTCATCGTGGCCGGTTCGGCGGCAATCGTCTACGGAATGTGGAAACGAGTCGGAGGACAATACGATGGTTGAGGAGTCGCTCGACTCAGTCGCCGCGTCACGGGCACATCTCTATCGATTTCTCTCTGCCGTGCTGGCTGACCCGCCCGATGCGGAGGCAATCGATACGCTGGCTGGACCTGGTCTGCTCGATGAGCTTTCTCTCTCCAATTCGGCGACGCAGCATGCACTCGATGGGTTGACCGACTGGGCTGCAACAGTTACCGACCCCGACGAGGAGGCAGAGATGCTCGCCCGTGAACATACCCGACTGTTCGTCGGACCGCGACCGGTGTTGCAGATACACGAATCGTACTACGCCGACGACTACCTCGGCGAGCCCCTCGCACGCGTGAAAGGAACGTACACTGGGCTCGACATTGCTCCAGCAGCCGACCTTCGCGAAGAGCCTGACCACGCGGCAGTCGAACTGGCCGCGCTGTCGTTGTTGTTCGAACGCGACGATGACGAGCAGGTGACGTTGTTTCTGCGCGAACACGGCTGGTGGATGCCCGAGCTGGCAGCCGACATCGAAACCCACGCTGACAGTGGGTTTTACCGTGCCGTCGCCGGTCTTCTTGACGCACTCATCAGCCAGGATGCATCCCGACTGGACGTATCACTCGAGTCATGAGCCAGTTCGTGCTGTTTCATCGACGGACGGACGACCCGTTTGACCCACGCGAGGGTGCCCAGGTGCTCGTCGACAGAGAACTTTCTGCTGACGCGGCCACAGAAGACGGGCTAGTGACGCTCGACGCAGCTGATTCAGAAACGTCAGTTATCATCACCTCCACTCTCGAAAGCGGGTTCGAACAGCTCGACTCACACCAGGGAAGGGACGTGGTCGTCGTCTCGTCGGTCACTCGTGGGGCAGCGCTGGCAGAGAGCGTCAGAGAGACCGGCAACCGGTTTCTGGGACGGGTGAACCCACGAATTGCGACAGGTCTCGGTGACGCTGCCGCAGCTCGGGTCGTCGCCGCAACCGTCCGAGCACGCTTGACTATGGGGCCGTCATCCACACAGGACTCGCCACAGCCATCGGTGGACGACGAACGCGTACTCGTGGTGAACGCTGTTGAGACTGCGGCTGATCTTGCGACCCGGACAGCTGTCACACTCCTCGCCGAAACGCCATCGGTGAGACCCGTCGGCGCTGAACTGCTGGAGGGTCGAGTTGACTCGGTGTCGCTCGAAGCCGATGAGATCGTGGTGACTGTTGCTGGACCAGGCGGGACAACGGCGGTCCGGACAGACCAGCTCGTCTGGCCAGGGCTGTCTGAGCAATCGGAGACGCACCCCGGTGTTCACGTCGACTGTGGGCCGGGGGTAGTCACACGGGTCGTTTCGCGTGCTCGTGACCGACGGCGAGAACCGGTGACAGTCGATCCGGCGGTCTGTGCAGTTGGAACCCACGGTGTACCCGGTTGTGAGGCGTGTCAGACCCACTGTCCTTACGACGCGATCGACATCACCATTGCGGATGAGGGACAGGTCACCATCGACGCCGTCGACTGTGTCGACTGTCGCGCCTGTCTGGCGGTGTGTCCCACAGAGGCAATTGCCTCACCACGAGATCGTGACCTCCAGACACTTCGCCACGGAACAGCACAGGCAGTCAGAACAGGGATTGACCGGTCGAGCAGCCGAATCCCGTTCGTCGCCAGCAAAACTGATCCACTCGTCGTCGCGTTTGTCAGTGAGGCCAGCGAGGCGATGTTCGAGTCGACACTCGCGACAGCGGACCTCCCTCCGGTCGTCCCGATTCCAGTCCCAAAAGCCCAGCGCATCCCCCCATCGCTCGTCCTGTATGCAGTCGCAGCAGGCGCAACCGGAGTCATTTTGAGTGAACAACCGACTGACAGTCCGAGTGGTAACAGGCTGTCGAACGAGTCCACGGTTGCGGAGTCACCCATCCAGCAAATCACAGCGAAGGCCAATGCGACGTTTGTCGGTCTCGACCTCGGTGAACGCTGTTGTGCGACAACAGACACCGACAGCGAGGCGATTGCTGCCGAAATTCGTGGCATCATCGAGAGTGCCACAGGGGACGTCGACACGCTCGAAGAGGATACCAGGCCGATTCAGGCGAGCTACGAACTCGCAGCGAGGGCCGTGACAACACTCGCTGACATCGATGCCGAAGCAGTTCCGGTCGCCTCACTCGGACGGGTCGAGGTCGACGCAGATGGGTGTACACTCTGTGAGGCCTGTGACGGCCTCTGTCCGACTGGCGCGCTCGAACAGCCAGACGCAACGACGCTGACGCTCGACGCAGCAGCGTGCATCGGCTGTGGCCGGTGTCTCGGCTGTCCGGAAAGTGTTATCGAGGTACGTGAACGCATCGACCCTGACGAGCTACGCGCCGGGCGACAGACCATCGTGGAACAGGAGGCTGTCACGTGTGAAGGGTGCGGTCGTCCATTTGCCTCCGCTGCAGGTATGGAACAGGTTGCGGATGCAATCGACCTCGATACGATCGACGGTCTCGGACTCGAGTACTGTCCGGACTGTCGCCAGCGTGGAACGAGATAACGCTGGGGATTCTGCTGCCGAGTTGAGTACCTGTGTTGCATCGAGGTGGTCGCTCACAGTGCTTGGGTTCTGGTCGAACGTCTCGGCCAGTCTCCAGTCGTGTAAATTTATAATGTATAACAGTTGCGATTTTATTGTTAACATTTAAGAACGAAGGCGGTACCAACGTTCAGCATGGCTGACGAGAGGGGTGGTCGTCGGGCGCCACGACAGGGGGAGACGATGAATGCGATGGTTTCACCGGTGGTTCCGCCAGACGACCCTGACGCGTGGTACGCGAGAGACGTTCAGGAGCAGTACGAGATACATCCGGGAGTGGTGGTGACGATTCGCCAGCGCGATGGTGAGTTCGCCTACGAGGTGCGCGAACCACCGCTCACTGCGAGTGACAGGCAGACCCTTGACCGCATCGAAGACCACTTCGAAGATGCACATATCTCTCGCCCGCGCACGCGCGAGGGTGCGACCGAGGTGATGTCTGAGGGGTTCGCGCCGAAACACGAACACGTCATCACACGACTCGTGGAGGGCTCCCGGTTGACCAGGCGACGAATCGAGTATCACGCACTCGCCTCACTTGCGTGTCTGGGAGAACTGACGCCGTACGCACTCGACGAACGGATCGAAGTCGCAGATACCGAAGACTCGGGTCTCGTCGTTCACACGGACGACTACGCACCCGCGACGACGGACCTGCCCGGGGAGCCAGCGTACCTCGAACGCTTCGCCAGCGAACGAATCACGTGCTACACCGTTGATTTCCATGGCTTCGAGATACCAGTCGTTCGCTACCGGGAGAATGTGCTCGGCTACGACCCGTTCGAGATCAAGTACGCTGTCCGCGAACCTGACCTCTTGCCCGGGGATGCAGAACTCATCGAGGAGTGCAAAGAGCGCCTCTGGGAGACAACCGTCGAAGGAATCATCGAGAATAAAGCCGAATTCGTCCGCCAGCACGCCGAAACACTGCTCGCGCGACGGCTCCACCGACGGAACACGCGAGCGTGGGCCGAGGCACTCTCCTACCGAGTGCGCTCGCTACTCGCCGAGTACGACCTCGTTATGCCACCAATCGAGCGCAAGTACGCCGAGGACCGACTCGCCGACCTCGTCTACTACGTTCTGCGCGACTACGTCGGCTACGGCGAACTCACGATTCCGATTCGTGACCCACTGCTCGAAGACATCGAGGCGAACCGCGTCGGCGAGCGAATCAAAGTTATTCCGCGCGATTGCGACGCCAAACGTGTCCCGACGAATCTTCGATTCGACGACGAGCAGACGTTCGTGAACGTCGTGACACAGCTCGCAGCGAGCGATGGAATGGAGCTGAGTGCGAGCACACCGAGCGCGAAGGTGAATCTCAGACCGCCCGGTCTCGACGAGACGATTCGCTGTGCCGTCGCACTCCCGACGATCAGCGAGGATGGTCCACACCTGTCGATTCGCAAACAGTCAAGTGACGTCCTGACGCCGGTCGACCTCGTCCGTTACGGGAGCATTCCGACAGAGCTCGTTGCGCTGCTCTGGCTGTACTACGAGCATCATGGCGTTGTGCTCTTTTCCGGTCCGACTGGAGCGGGCAAGACGACGTTGATGAATGCTCATATGCCTTTCATCAAATTCGAGGACCGGCCGATCAGCATCGACGAGGGCTCCAGAGAGGTCGAGTTGCCACACGAGACGGGTGTCTCGCTGACGACACGCGACCACGAGAACGAGTACAAACAGGTCACGATGGCAGACCTAATGACCGAATGTAACTATCTGAACCCAGATATCGAAGTCATCGCAGAGATCAACACGACGGCGAGTTTCGAGACGTTTGCTGAGTCAATCAACACCGGACACGGGTTACTGGGCACAACTCATGCAGGCGACATCGAGACACTCGTCAACCGAATCATCGAGCAGGGCTTGCCCCCGTATCTGCTCCGGGAGATCGACCTGGTCGTCTTTCCGCGTCGTGTGGATGGGGAACGGTACGTCGGCAGCGTTGTCGAACTGCTCGACGAGCAGACGTACGAGCAACTGGACGACGACCATCGCTGTGGGAAAATCGAGAAAGGCGGTGCAGAGGTGTACTGGAACACAGTCATCTGGCGCAACAGGAGCGGAGGATTCGACGTTGCCTGGGAGAACTCGACGAAAGCAGCCACGACGTTCGACAGGATAGGAAGTTTGACCGACAGGCCGCGTGACGCCGTCGAAGGAGAGTTCAGACGGAAACATCGGTACGTCAAACACATGGTCGAAAACGAGATCGACGACTTTGAGGAGCTGTTCGAACTGTTGGCAGATTTGGAGACGAACGAGGCGGCGACAGTCGAGCGACTCTCCCGTCAGACAGTCACCAGCAACGGACACCAGTCACCAGCAGAGACCGAGGGATCAGACGATGATTGACGCCGATGACAGAACGCGGGGACGATTGAGGTAACAGATGGCAACGACGACAGAGACATACAGAGAGCACCTCAGTCCACTGGATAAAGGACTGTACGTCCTGTTCTCGCGCCACGCCGACGAACCCGGCCACAGCACCGACAGACGCCGATACCGCGAAGCAGGACTGGAGACGAGCTTCGACCTGTACATCGCCCGTGTGTATGCCTGTGCGTGGGTTGCTGGAATCGCTGCTTTCGTGTTCCTCTTTGCAGCAAGCATGCTGTTGCCAGCGGGAGTGAGTGAGCGAGCACTCGGATTTCTGTCCGAAGGCCTGCCAGTCGTAAACCACGAACGAACACCGGGAGTTTCGCGTCTGTACGTTGCAGTAGTCCTCGCAGCGGTAGTCGGTGCTGGAACCAGGTGGCTCGTCATCCGAAGCGGACGGGTGTACCTGAGTCGTGTTGCAACAGCAAGACGGGTCGAAATCGAACGAACACTTCCGGGGGCAGTCAGATATCTTCGGGTGCTGGCTTCGGGGAGCAACGACCGGCGCGAGATGCTCGAACGCGTCGCCGACCAGCAGGCCTACGGAGCGACGGCGGAGTCGTTCCAGCAGGTACTGAACAAGGCGACACTTACGGGGAACCTCGATCGGGGAATCACGATGGTCGCACGAGACACCCCCTCGAAGAACGTCCTCGCCCCGTTCCTGTTGAAGTTCCGTGAGCACGCTGCCCAGAGCCGAGATTCCCTCGAAGGCTATCTGGAGATGGAGGGCCGATTGCTCTCCCAGCAACAGGAGCGCTCACACGAGCGCGCGAGCGGCTACATGGAACTCATCGCGGAGGTGTTCGTCGTGATGCTCGTCTTCCCGGCTCTCGGTGTACTCATTCTGACAGTAGCAAGCGTATTCTCACCCGAACTCGGCGAAACGATTACGACGCCGGCTGGAGCTGTGAGCTACCGCACGGTACTGGTGTATTCGAGTATCGTGTTCGTCTTGCTGATTGGGGGTGCCACAGCACTCACCGTTGTGGCGCTCAGACCGACCGACCAGGCAATCCCGAACTATCAGCGCCCGTCAAGTCCGTGGGACATCCTTCGGACAGCCACGGTGAACCCGGCGAGTGCAGCCGTCGTCTTTCTCGGTCCGGGACTGGCCGCTATCGTGATTCTCTGGTTGCTCGGATACGGGTGGGCGAACGTTCTGTTGCTCGGGTATGCAGCCTACGGAATTCCAGTCGGTGCTGTTGCGAGCCGCCGGGCGAGTCTCGACGACGCGAAAGACAGAGAGATTCAGGACTTCATTCATGCGGTCTCGGGACACGTCAGCCTCGGAACTCCGTTTCCAGACGCGGTTGCGCGGGTCGCAGAGGATGTCGACTTCGGGCCGCTTCAACCAGACGTCGAAGCGCTGGCGTTCAATCTCAGCCTGACGACGGGTGTCGACGAGACTGACGACGTTCGGGCGGCAGCGCTCGACCGATTCGTCGGACTCGTTGGGACGCCTCTCGCCTCACAGACTGTTGGACTGGTCGTCGGTGCACTCTCGGCAGGAAGTCACACGGAGAAGGTGTTCGAGACGCTGGAGACGGAGATAGGGCAGCTCTATCACCAGCGAAAAGAGCTCCGGTCGCGGCTGATGGTATACGTCGCCGTCGGGTGGACGACTGCACTGCTCGTCGTCGGTGTCGTCGTCGCAGTGAATGCAACGGTGCTCGATGGCTTCTCTCAACTGTCGGATGTCGCAACGTCGACGAGTGGGATGGCACTTGATCCAGACGCTGTCGACCCGGCACGCGACAGCGAACGGTTCTATCTTGTCGCACAGGCCACCGTTATCGCGTGTGGCTGGTTCGCTGGTGTTGCAAGCCGTGGCGCGTACGAGGCGTTGCTTCACTCGGGAATTCTCGTCATAATCACGTACACCGTGTTCACCGGACTGGGGGTGGCCTGATGCGTGCACAGTCCCACGTCGTCGGGTTCATCCTCATAATTGGTATCGGCGTCGTCGCGCTGGGAACGCTCACCGCAGGCATCGGTGCCGTGATTGATTCACAGTCCTCGAACGCCGACGCAACGCGTGTGGCCGAAGAGATGAACGACGTGATGCAGGTTGTCGAGCGAACAGGCGTCCACAGCCATCGCATGACGTTTGCCGACGGCCAACTCCGGACGAGCGAGCGGACGCTCCGGGTGCTCGAAGGCGGTGCTGTCGAACACGAGGTTGGTGTCGACGCACTGGTTTTCGAGAGCGGTGAGAGACAGGTTACTGGCGTCGCCGGTGCAGTGGTTCGGGGAACCGAATCGAACGCGTGGCTCGAACGCGAACCCCCGATTACGAGCTCTGAAACGACGAGTGTGCTGGTTGTCGGGGCACCAGCTCTCGGCGCAGACCGCGTCTCAGTCGGTGGGCAGGGTGGTGTTTCGACCGCCATCCAGACGAACATTACTCACGAACGAACCGACCTCGGAAACGGGACGTTCGCGGTTGCAATCGAGACGAACACGCCGGAGCCGTTCGAACGGTACTTCGAAGCACAGAACGCAACGGTCGAACGAGAACACTTCGAGGGCGACGAGTACGAGAGCGTCGTCGCAACGTATCCCACAGAGCGAACAGCGTATCTGGTTGTTCACGACCTCAACCTGGAGGTGAACGATGGGTAAGCAGTTGGTGGCAGACAACCGCGGAGTAAGTCCCGTCGTCGCCAAGGCGCTCGCAATCGGACTGGTCGCCCTCTATCTCGCTGGCATGAGCACCGCGTTGCTTGGCGGTGTCGTCCCCGCGTACGAGACACGCGCAGGAGCAGAGGTTGGCGAGCGAACGATCGCAACGGCAGCTAACGAGATTGAACGCACGCCACCTGCAGTCGAAGGAGATGTTGAAACACGTACCACCATCATGCTACCCGAGAGTATCGCAAACAGTAACTACAGGCTCGTTCTCTCGAACGAGACCGACCGTCTCGTCCTCGAACATCCAGACGCTGCAATCGAGACAGCGACCAGTCTCTCGCTTCCGGCGGGAACCACCGTCGAGAACGGAACGGTCCTCGGTGGCGAGGTGACAATAACAGTTCGTGGGCCAGCAGACAACCGAACAGTGGCAATCGAGGAGACTGATTCATGAGGGCTCAGACAGAACTCCCGGCACTCGCCGTTGCGTTCGTGTTACTGACAGGGACAGTCGTCGCTGGGGTCGTCCTCGCAAACAGTGCACTCACAGCTGCGGAGCGGCCAGCGCTCGAAGAACAAACTGCAACCAGCCTCTCCGAGCGCCTGGTCAGCACAGACGGCCCTCACACTACACGCGAGAACGTCCTCTCGAAGGAGAAACTGGCGGAACTCAACGAGACTGTATTACGGGATGTATACAACCTACCCGGGGACACTGAGGTCACAATCAGCGTGGACGATGAGACGGTCGTAGAGACAACAGCACTCGAGACGCCAACAACGGTCGAACGAATCGTTCTCGTCGAACGTCGAACTCAGGAGACGATTCGCCCGAATTTCGACAGTAGTCGAACTGCAACTCTCCCTCGACGAACGTCGAACTCTACGCTCAGTATCGACCCACCGCAGGGAACGACTGTCGAGCGAGTTCTTGCGAACGACCGTGTGGTTCTCGCGAACGAGTCGGGGCTGTACGGCACGTTCGATGTGTCGCTCTCACCGTTCGAGACGACGACGCTCCGCTTCGAGTCGACAGGGATTCTCGACGGTGACAGTGTCGAGATACTATACGAACCCTCCCAGACAGTCAAGACCACACTGCGGGTGAGTGTCGATGCGTAGGACCGAGAGAGGACAGGCATCGATTACGGCCATCGAAGCCGGACTCGGTGTGCTGTTGCTCTTGAGCGTGTTGTTTACGTTCTCACTCGGTGTTCCCGACGGACAGAGCGAACAGGCGCAGGCCCAACTCGACGTGTACGCGGACGACGCAACCACTCTGCTGTCGAACGAACCGCCCCGACACAGGGATCAGACGCGGCTCACAGAGATTACGGAATCTGAAGCGACGTTCGAGCGCGAGAAAGATGAACTCGAACGGCGAGTTGAACGAATTCTGCCCGATAATCTCATGTTCCGTGTCGAGACTGCCTACGGCTCCGTGGGTTACCCCCTGCCAGCGGATGTCTCGACCGGTGAATCGACCGTGCTGACCGCCAACGGTGACGTCACACTCACGGTGTGGTACGTATGAGTGCTGGAACTCGGAACCCAGCCAGCACCGGAGACCGTGGTCAACTCGTTCTCGTTGCTGCGCTGGCGCTGGCACTGGTGCTCGTCTCACTCGGCATTGCATATCTTCAACTCGGCTATCACGACGACATCGACGCTGGCAGTGACGACCCGGCACACCAGCTGGAAGGAACGCTCGAAGAGGTGGTTCACGACGCAGCAGTCGACATCCCGGGAACGTACTCCTGGAGCGAACGAGACGACGCCGCAACATCGATTCGAGCCGAAGTTGACCCGGTGAGAGAGACGCTCGAAACCATGCGGTTGAGTGACGGACACGCATATACCGTGGATATAAATCAGACCAGCGCGAGCCAGTGGGCCACACAGAACTGTCCCCACGGGCCAGACAGGGAGTTCGGAGACTGCATCGCAATCGACGGGGTTATTCTACAGGAGCGAAACGACCGAACTCACGTGCTCGGTGCTGCGTTCGACCTGGAGATAACGACGCCAGCGGGCGAGACGGTGGCACTCTCTCTCATCGAGATTCAGGCAGCGTGAGTGAGATACACAGAGTGCCGCTTCGTGAAGCACCCGAGCTTCCGGCAATAAATACGCACGAAGGAATAGATAAGTCACCTCCGAACAGATACCGGGTATGAGCAAGCAGGGTCGAGACACCACGTTCGAACTCGAAGACGTAACCGCAGCGTTCGAGGCGCGCGAAGACTACGCAGAGCCCTTGACGGCGAGTGAAATCGCAGCGGAGATCGAGTGTTCACGCCGGACTGCCCTGAACAAACTCCACGAACTCGAAGAGAACACGGACCTCACGAGCAAGAAAGTCGGGGCGAGAAGCAGAGTCTGGTGGATACCTGTCCGTGTCTGATCACGGATTCGGTTCGTCAGTATCGAATCCCCAGTCGCTCGCTCGCGTCTGTGCTTCTCTGCGAGCCGCGTCTCGAATATCAGAAATTCGCTCCTCGTCGTCGAGAAACGCCTCGACAGCGTCGAGTTTGTCCGTCCCCTCGTCGGAAACACCGACACGCTCAGTGGGTGCACGGCTTCGTGTTCGCTGTGCCAGCTCGACGTCGCCAGCAAGGCGTTCCGCAGGGAGTCCTGGCTCGATTCGAAGCGTGGGGTCGTCTTGGGCGTCAGCGAGTACGGTGATGTCGAGTTCGTACAGTTCGATTCGAAACGGTCCGACGACAGCCATGTCGGACAGCGCATCTTCTCCGCTCCGACCGCTTCCGGTGTGATAGGCGAGAACCGGAACTCCGTTTTCGAACGTCAGCACACCCACTCCTTCGGCATCGAGCAAGAGCACCTCCTGTGAGTGGAGACGAACGTATCCTGTGAGTTCGTCCTCGAGCACATCTTCGAGCAACGCACCGAGGTCACTGACAACGCGGCGACGATGGAGTCGGCCCTGTGGAAGGTTCATGACTCGTCCGGGAGCACGGCGCTTCGGAACCGGTCAGCGACGGCCGCCGCGTCGTGAGAGTGAACGGTCAACGACTGTGCTGCCTGACGATAGGCATCTGCTTGCAGAGACTCTGGAGCGTACGCGAGCAACGGCTCACCAGCGCGGCGAGCGCCCCTGACACGTTCACTCTCGGTTATTGTTGCGAGCGTCTCGCCGTCGAAGTATTGCTCGGCTTTCTTCGCGATGTTGTCGATCGCTTCGTCGTCAGTGACCCGGTTGAACAGGATACCTGCCACACCAGTTCCGTACGTCTTCGCGTACTCCTGGACTTTCAACCCGTCCGACAGCGACGGAATTGTGGGCTGTAAGACGACGATGACGCGGTCAGCCAACACGATCGGGAGAACTGCGCTGCGACTTCCCAGTGTCGCTGGTGAATCGAGCAATATTACGTCCGTGCTCTACGCCAGCGTCGCTACAACCTCGCGGAGCCGTGATGGAGTTGCCTCCTGAAACCCGGATAGCGACGTTCCACATGGAACGACGTCCATGTTGAAACGGCGATACACTGCGTCTTCGATAGGAGCATCTCCTGCGAGCACCTCGTGAAGCGTCGTTTCGACGTCGGCCAGACCCGCATGAAACAGCACGTTTGCCATCCCCGTATCGGCGTCGATGACCGTTACGTCGTACTCTTCTGCCAGTGCCATTCCGAGGGCCATTGTCGTCGTGGTTTTCCCCGTCCCACCTTTCCCGCTGGCGATTGCGAACGCCTCAACCATGCTCCCGGTTGCTTCCGCTTGCGTTATAAACACTCGCATTGGTCAGAGTCCGCTTTCTCGAGAGTTCATCGGAGGCAACGACGAGAGTCAGTGATGTCTTAGAGTTGATAGAAGTGTCTGTCGAAGGCGTTCGTACCAGTGGTACCTGCTCGACAGAAATCGCTCTCGAGTGTGCGAGGAATGGGTACCCGCTATCGTGGCCGACCCGTGCGGGTACAGTGGTGTGGGGGGTGTGTTTCACTCCTGAACCCATCGAGAGTGTCGGACGTCAAAACCGCTACACTCAGGGCAGCAATGGTGTTGAACCTCGTACGTCGCGCCACACGCGAGACAGACGTACGGTGCGTCGTCTCGGTCTGCTGTCGAGAATCCAGACATCTCCTTTGCCCTGTCGAATACACCCATCACAACCACAGGAGTACTAATGGCCCAATCGGATAAAAATGGAGATGATTGTTTAG
>PUMG01000231.1 GCA_003551265.1 Halovenus sp. | reverse complement strand
CCAGCCGCTACAGAAACCGTGGAACCAGCAGGAGGACACCCCATTGAATCGACGCGCTGGTGACGACTACGATAACGCTCCAGGGGACAGGTACGGTCAACCACCGAGAGATAGACCTGACCAACCTCACCGAGACAGGAATGACAAACCTCACCGGGACAGGCCTCCTGGAGACAGGTACGACCAGTCTCCTCGAGACCGGTATGGTCAGCCACCAGGAGGCCCTTCTGAGGGCTTCCATGGGTATCCCCCTGCGTTACCCCATCCTGCGGACCACAAGCTGTTGCTTGCCGGTGTGGTTGGTATCTCGGTGATCGGGCTACTCGAAGGTTCGATCCAGGCGATTGCTCCTGAGTTGATTATCGAGGCCGCCGTCGAAGAGGGATTCCTCGAGGAGGGAGAAATACCGGAAAGTATCATCTTCGCAACCGGCGTCTTCGGTGCGATTATCTCGGCTGTCACGCTTGGACTCACAGCGTATTATTACCGCGAACGTAGACTGCACAAACGGTACTTCTGGGCTCTCGTCGGCGCGGGTGCGGGAGGGTTTCTGTTCGCACAGAGTATCTTCCTCGCGCTGCTTGCGGTGTTCGGTATCTACGGTCTGGTGAGACTCACGTGAATCTAGGGATTAGCATACCTGTTCAGAGATTCTCAGAACTCCACATCACCGTATGCAAGACGGTACACAAAAAAGCCAAGCCAGCACAGCGAGATTGTAATCGCTGTCAGCCAGGCCGACACCAGCATCAGGTGGGTCGGATAGACGAGATAGGCGAACGCGACGATAGCGACGACCACTACCGCGGTGAAAAGGTCGTAGCGGTGGAGCGAGGGGAGTTCGGCCATTGTAGAATGTTGGCAGACGGTTGGTTTCAGGATGACGGTTCCCCGCGCGTCGTCATCACCGAGGACCAGGGTTTTTAACCAGGCGAGCGTACGGCCGCGTATGAAGTTCATAATCGTCGGCTTCGGTCGCGTTGGAATGCGAACCGCTCGAACCCTCGTGGCCGAGGGTCACGACGTCACTGTTGTCGAACAGGATAGAGAACGCATCGAACGGGCGAAAGACGAGGGGTTCGATGTCGTCGAGGGGGACGGCAGTCAGGAGGATGTTCTCGAGCAGGCAGGTCTCAAAGACGCCGACGCGGTCGGAGCGCTAACTGGTGACATCAACACCAACTTCTCTGCCTGTGTCATCGGCGATGCCTACGGCTGTCGGACTGTGCTGCGCGTCAGCGAGGACTTCAGTCCCACGCTGTATGAGCGTTACACCGATACCGTCGACGAGGTTATCTATCCCGAGCGACTCGGGGCGGCCGGCGCAAAAACCGCACTGCTCGGCGGTGATTTCAACGTCATCGCCGACCTGACCGAACAGCTCTCCGTGGCGAGTGTCAAGATTCCCGAGGGGGCGCCTGTCATCGGTGAGCGCGTCATCGAAATCGAACTGCCCGGCGATACTCGAATCTACGCCCACGGTCGCGAAGACCAGGCGATGACGATTCCGCTCCCACAGACACGAATCGAAGCAGGAGACTCCATCGCGGTGATGACCGACCCCGACCTGCTGGCAGCGGTCAGATTACAGCTCCGTGGCGAAGAAGCGAGCGCCTCCTGAGTTCGGCGCAGGAAATCCAAAAAGGATGGGTTCAGGTATGGGGGCGCGCCGTAGGAGGATGGGAGTTGTAGGTGTGGATGTGAGACCGCCGGTGCGCGCCCATCAGCAACGTCTCCCCTGTAGTATTTAAACGTCCGTCAGACAGGTGTGTGACGGTTCCACTGCACCCTCTCGCTTTTTTGCTGTCGGATGTTTTTTGTTCGTGCCAGACCGACCAACGGTATGACCTGGCAGGAACTGTTCGAACGTGCTGCATCGTTCGAGACGACCTGTGATGAGGTTCGAAACGCCCTCGAACAGCGACGCCGACACCATCCCAGTGAACAGAGGAGAACGGAAGACAGATGAGTGCAGACACTGAGACGGTCGACCCGTCGTGTATCGTCGCCGACGCGGATGTACTGGCAGCGGACGTGCTAGTCGGAGGGGCCTCACGCAATGCGCTCGACCACGTCAGACGCCACTCGTGGATGTCAGTCGTCGCCAGTGACGAACTCGCTGGTGAGGCGCGGGCCGTTATCGCCGACCTCACAACCGAGGACCTTGCGGCGGAGTGGTATCGGCGTTTCGACCGTGAGCGAGTCGTCATCGAACAGCCGTCCAGCGACCATCCTGCGCTCGCATCTGCGTATCGCGCCGGTGCCGCACACCTTCTCACGTTCGACGAACAGCTCACCACCACGGCTGCGAATCTCGCGATGAAATCACATATGTCCGTCAGCATCCGTCACCCCGATTCGTTCGCGCGACTCTTCGACGCCGAAAGTCTCTACGAGAGTCTCCACGACGACAGCTATCCCGGCGCAGACTGTGACCCACGCGGTTGAAAGAGCGTTCTGGAATTCCCTAACGGTCCGACTCAGCGTACCACTCAGCGAACTTTGCGAGCGCTCGGCCACGGTGTGAGATGGCGTTTTTTTCTTCAGTATGCATCTCGGCGAACGTCTTGCCGTCGTACTCGAAGATGGGGTCGTAGCCGAAGCCACCATCGCCCCGTGGTTCGACGATACGTCCGGGAACGACGCCCTCGAACAGTTTCACGGGAACTCCGGTCTCGTCAACCTGCTCGTCAGTCGTCGCGCTGGCACGGTCGGTGACCGCGAGGTCGTGTCCGCGCCGCTGGTCGTCTACGGGTTCGGGTGCTGCCTCGAACGGCTCCCCATCGCAGTAGGCAACGACACCGCGGAACGCTGCACTCCGGTTTTCTTCACTGCGTGTGAGTTCCCAGACGCGTTCGATTCCGAGCGTATCCTCGACGAACGAGGAGTACGGGCCCGGGAATCCCTCGAACACGTCGATAGTCAGGCCGGAGTCGTCCACGATGACTGGCTCACCGAGGTGAGTGTACGCCGCCCGGGCTCCGTGGGCAGCGACCGTCTGCAGGTCGTCAGCCTGTGGCTCGACGTAGTCGAATGAAACTTGCTCGACAGGCTCGTCCAGATACTCCCGGGCCTCCCGTACTTTTCCCTCGTTCGTGGTGACGAATACGACCATACGACCTCTCCGGATGGCCGCTGAAAATACTCGTCGGTTGCGAACGTTCCTCCTAGTCGACGATGACCTCGACTGGCTCGTCCTCGTCCTCTTCTGCGGCGTCGTCGCTTCGTTTTTGCTGGAACAGCAGCGCACCCGCAACAGCGATGACGACCCACGACCGCCAGTTGGCGAGGTTCAGGCTGTATCCGATGCCGAACTCCTTCTTGACGAGCATCCCTTCGCCAGGCTGCCAGTATCCCGACAGCAGTCGAGACAGACTTGGTTGATCGAAGTTATACGGGATGCCGAACAGTTCGCCAGAAGTGGGCTTCTCGTCCATAGAATCAGATACGACCGCCGGGGATATGATGGTTACTATCAATCGTTCCGTCGACTGGTATAGTCACTGATACCGACCACGACCCTCGATTTCTCTGAGCTGGTCGATGACGGTCTCTTCTCCAGCGGAGAGGTAGGCGTCTTCGGCCAACTCCATCAACGTCTCGGCGTCGTCAGTGGTTCCGGCGAGGCTCTGGGCGAAGATGTGCAGATCCATCGCGTAGTCTTCGGGGTCGTCGGTGTAGTAGCCCAGCCCGAAGTCGATGAAAAACACCGGGGTGCCACTCTTCCCAACTCTGACGTTCCGTGTCGTGAGGTCGCCGTGGACGAAACCCGCCTCGTGGATACGTGCGAGGTGTTCGGCGACCGTCTCGACGGATGCTTCGGTCAGCGTCTCTCGCAGGTCGCACTCCCCGACGTACTGGAAGACGAGCGTCGTCTCGTCGATATCGATGTCCCGAATCAACGGCGTCGGGACGCCGCTCTGTCGAGCCTCCTGTGTGAGACGGGCCTCCTGCCGCGTGCGTTCTCTCCTGAGCCGAGTGTCGAGGGTCGGATGTCGATACTCTCGGGGGTTGCGACGCTTGATTACCCTGTCGCCGTCAATGGTGACCGTCGCTTCTGCGCCGATGACGGTGACCGTCGCTTCTGCGTCGTCGACGGTTTTGTCGGCTGTCTCGGCGAGAGTCGCTTCGTCGGTCGTTTCAACACGGACAGAAGCACCGCCCTCATCAGGGTCGCGCCAGGTGACCGGGACCTGGTCCGGACGAAAGTTCGCGTCGACTGCTGACTCTTCGATAGCGAGGAAGTCACCTGCAGCGTACATCTTCGCACCGAGGACGGCAATCATCCCGGCGTTATCCCGCAAGAATCGACTCTCGGGGACAAAACACTCGGCACCACGCTGGTCACACATCGAGGAGAGCATCTCCTGGAGTCGCTGGTTCTGACCGACGCCTCCGCCGAGGACGAGTTCGTCACTTCCCGTGAGCGAGAGGGCCCGCTCTGAGACCTCTGTGAGCATGGCGAAGATGTTCTCCTGCAGACTGTAACAGACATCCTCAACAGGAACTCCGTCGTCGTACGCATCTTTCGCGGCGGACATGATGCCCGAGAACGAGAAGTCCATCCCCTTGACGACGTACGGCAGGTCGACGTACGTCCCGTCTCTGGCGGCAGTCTCGACTTTCGGGCCCCCGGGGTGTGACCACCCGACGTGACGGGTGAACTTGTCGATAGCGTTGCCGACGCCGGTGTCCATCGTCTCCCCAAGAACCCGGTAGCGACCGTTCTGGTAGCCAAGCAGATGAGCGTTCGCGCCACTGGCGTTGAGACACACGGGCGAGTCGAATCCAGACCCGTGACGTCCGATTTCCAGGTGGGCGACCATGTGGTTGACACCCACCAGCGGAACGTCAAGTCGCTGTGCGAGCGCACGCGCTGCGGTTGCAGTCAGGCGAAGACACGGTCCCAGTCCCGGTCCACGAGAGAAGGCAACCACGTCCACTGGCGGCTCTCGATTCGTCTCCTCACGGGCGATGTCGAGGATAGACTCGACGACGACAGGAAGGTACTCGGCCATGTGTTCGGCCGCCTCACGGGGATGGATTCCACCGCTTTCGGGCTGGTACGCTTCAGTTTCGATACGCACGGTGTCGGTCGCTGTGTCGTACAGCGCTGCGCTGGCCGCCCATGCGGTCCCCTCGATGCCGAGTACACGTACGCGTTCGCTCTCTGTGTCCATCAGCTACTCTCACTCTGTGGGGGAGTGAAAAGACCACTTCGGTCCGTCAGTACGACCTGACGAGGTGGACGTCGTATCGCTCTCTGTTGTCGAGTTCACCGAACGGCGTCGTGAGTCCACTTTCGTCCGCTTCGTCGCTGGTCCCGACGTAGACGGTGCTGGCGTCGACTTCGTGAGCAATGCGACGGATGTGTTCGCCAACGCCGTTCTCGACGGACGCACCGTTGTCCAGATAGTTACGTTCGGTGTCGTCGGTCATCTCTTCGATTTTGCGTTTGAGTTCTACCCGAGCGGAGTCGATGGCGAACTCCTCGGACGGCTGAATCCACTTCCGGCGCGCAGCGTAGTCCGAACCAGTCGGCACGAACGTGACCGCCAGAACCTCCTCTTCGAGCGCTTTTCCGTGCTCCACCGCACGGTCCAGTGCAATCTCCGAAACAGACGACCCGTCGTAGGGGACGAGAAAGACCATACCACCATATACGTTCGCGGTGGTATATCAATCTAGCCGGCGAATCTGGTCCAACCTGTTATATATGTCCGTCTGAAAGACCAGGTATGTTCGAGAAGTCGACGTGGATTCGGTTGCCCCGAAACGTCGTCGTCGGCCACGGCGTGCTGGAGCAAACGGGAGACGCGGTGGCGGAGTTGCATCTGAGTGGCGTCCCCCTGGTCGTTACGAGTCCCACGCCGAAATCAGTCGCAGGCGACCGTATCGTGGATGCGCTCGCAGCGCAGGGGGAGTGTCCCGAAGTGGTCGTGGTGGAAACGGCGAGTTTCGCAGAGATAGAGCGCGTCATCGATGTTGCACGCGAGGTCGACCCCGGGTATCTCGTCGGAGTCGGTGGCGGAAAAGCGATAGACATCGCCAAGATGGCGGCCGCTGACGGCGACCTGGGATTCGTCTCAGTTCCGACCGCGGCCAGTCACGACGGCATCGTCTCGGGGCGTGGTTCCGTCCCCGAAGGTGATACCCGCCACAGCGTCGCCGCAGACCCGCCGCTGGCAGTCGTCGCGGACACCGAGATTCTCGCTGAAGCACCCTGGCGGCTCACCACGGCTGGATGTGCCGATATCATCTCGAACTACACGGCAGTCAGGGACTGGCAACTGGCCTACCGGTTGCAGAACGTCGAGTACTCGGAGTACGCTGCAGCCCTCTCACAGATGACTGCAGAGATGCTCGTCGAGAACGCAGACTCGATAAAGAGTGGTCTCGAGGAATCGGCGTGGGTCGTCGTCAAAGCGCTGGTCTCTTCGGGTGTTGCGATGAGCATCGCAGGCTCATCCAGACCTGCCAGCGGCGCAGAGCACCTCTTCTCACACCAGCTCGACCGACTCGCACCCGGAGCAGCACTGCACGGCCACCAGGTCGGCGTCGGTTCGATTATCACTGCGTACCTCCAGGACGGAGACCGCGGCGAGTGGCAGAAAATCCGTGATGCCCTCGAACGTATCGGTGCGCCGACGACAGCCACAGAATTGAACATCGACGATGAAACCATCCTCGAGGCGCTCACCGGTGCACACGCTATCCGTGACCGGTACACGATCTTGGGCGATGGAATCGAGGAAGCCGCCGCTCGCGAAGCAGCGACTGTCACCGGCGTCATCTGACCGTTTCACCCGATACTCGTTGCGAATCTGCGGTCCCGCTATCACCACTAGCCGTAGATGAGCGATGGCTGATTTGGATTCGACCGCCAGAGAGCAGCCTCGTCTGTCGACCCCGACCAGTGAGTCGCTTCGAACACCACCGCCAGACGATACACTGGTTCGTGCTCTTCGCTTTCGTCTCGAATACCGAGTATTGTGGCCTGTTCGATACCCTCGACGCGGCATTCGACGCCAGTTTGGGCTTCGACCGCGTCGAACGCGCTCCGTTCGAACCGTTCTGATGTTGTTCTCGTCGACGGCAGCACCACCCCCTCGTCCTCTCGAACGTGCAGTATCTCGCCGTCGTCGTTTCTCACTTTCGTGTACAGGTCAACGCTACCAGCGGATGCGCGCTCGCGCTCACGCTCGTACCGGTCTGGCGTTGCTGCGACCGTTGTCTGATTTACTTTGAACGAATCGTACGCCTCGTCGAGTGTCGACAGGTAGGACTCGACCGTCTCGTACGACTGCTTCACCACACCCATATCCCGGACATCAACCTACTGGCCAATAAACCCAGTGAACATTATCTGACCTGGAAAGAACCTGGGCCGCATCTCTGTCGAGCAGAGTCACCAAACGTAAGGAGTGTCCCTCCGTCAGTCACCGGAACAGTGAACGAAGCCAGCCACCGTTCGAATCCTCGCCCTCGTTGTCGCTCGGGCCGTCAGCACGCTCTGCGGCGAGTTCCCGGTCGATGTCTTCCTGCGTGATGTCGAAAAACTCCTCGTCCTGCAGTTCGACGTTCAGCACGTCAAGCGGAATCTTCTCGCCGTCGGTGTCGAACGCCTGCCAGTCGTTCCAGCCGTACGGGGCACCGAGGATGATATGAATCTCGCCCTTGCTGAACGTCTGCAAGTCGGTGTTGCTCGGGCGCAACGTCCCGCTCGGGTGAGAGTGAATAGAACCGACAGAGCCCACGGTGTTCGGTTGCATGATGCTCTTGACTTTTGCGCTCGACGTGTTCGACTCCGTCCCTGGGATGACGAGAACGTCGGTGATCACCCGCCCGTCTCGGTCGAGACCGAGGCTACTCGCCTGCTCCGCCCGGAGAAAGCCCATGTACTCGTTGGGATGAGTCTCGCGTGCGGCGCTCAGCACGAACGCGAGTGTCTCGCCAGCGATGCCGAGTATCTCGTTCGATTGAAACAGTCCCATTGTGTGTGCGTTGGTACGACTCCGGTCTGCGTCTGTGTAAACGTTCCGAGCACGACTACAAACCGCCTCCGGTTCACGACGACCTGTCCGGGCCGCCGGAGCCGTCCCCTCTTTTGTTATCGGCGTTTCCTCCTGCGTCGTCTGACCCAGAGCCTGTGTCCTCGCCCTCTTCTGACCCTGAGTCTGTGTCCCCGCCCCCGTCTGACTCTGGCCCAGTGCCCTCATCACCGCCTGATCCGGGTCCGGTATCTCCAGAATCTTCAGGAGTGTCTGGGTCATCCTCGACGTTGTCCTTTATCGCCTGCAACTCGGATTCGATGTCGATGTTGACGACATCTCTGTCGTCCGACGTCTCTCGCCGGTTTTCTTCGTTCACGCTCTCAGTTTCATCCGCACTGAGACCGGTCCCATCTTGTTCGATTTGCTCATGGACTTCCTCACGAAGCTGTCGGGCACGAGAAAGCAGTTCGTCTGCCTCACCGTTTTCTGGGCGGGATTCAAGTGCCGACTGGAGGTCCGTCAGTACGTCCTCGAGCTGTGAGAGTGACGCCCGGCCAACTCGTTCGGCGCGGGCACGGGCTTCCGTGACTGCTCCGTCGGGTGTCGGGTTCTCACCGCTAGCGAGGCGAATCGTCCGTTGCAGTAACTGCAGCGCACGGATGTTCGTCTGCAACAGGAGAATCAGTCCTGGAATAGCCACTTCGCTCGTAAAGCGTGACAGTTCGCGTGGTGTCGGCAGTCGTGGTCCGGGAGGTCGCTCGGGTTCGACCTCCTGTTCCAGTTCGCGGAGGGTCCTCGTGAGGTCCGTCAGAAGCTGCGTTAGCTCCGGGTCAGACTCGGGGTCGCTCATACCCCGGCTACGTCCTCCCCGTACTAATATTGCCGGTCAAACTCCACAGGAGTTTCGTCTGTCACGAGTCTGTCAATGCTCCACACCAGTCCGGCCGCGGTGAGCGTCCCTGCCAGCGGAATGACGACCGCGAGCGGGTTCGTGACGACTGCAAACACGAGAAACGCGGCACACAATCCCAGCACCGCAGATGCTGTCGGCTGGAGGGAAAGACGCGGATGGGTCGCAGGATACGCAGATTTCATCAGTCAGTCTCGGTGCCGAACGCATAAATATAATCTGAATTACGATTATGTCGGGAAGTCTACTGAAATTCGTTCCACCGAGTTTAGGCTGGCCAAAAACTTTTTAATTTGAGCGGTGCCTACGCACACAGTGATGAAAACGTTCAGGGAATCACCTGAGAACAAGTGTGCCGAGGAGTTCGCGGCCGAAACGTGCGTGAGCGCACACAATACCTCACCCGACCGAACCGTGTTCACAGAGAGCGGCAACACCGATGGCTGGATTGCGACGAGTCTGACTGTTTCTCTCAAGCAGTAGTCGTTGATGTTGTACTCTTCAGTACAACAGTTCGTTGCCTCTCTCACCGTGAGAGTTCCTTCAGCGACTCTCCCTAGTGGGTTGCGTTCTCCGTCACGAGAGTGTCTTCTTCGAGGTAGTGCTCGAGGTGGTGGGCGTCCTCTTCAACCTCGACCAGAATCTCACGGAGAATCTGTGCGCTGGCGTGGTCGCCCAGGTTGGTCGCCAGTTCGATGTGGTCACGGAGGCTCTCGATGATGTCGCCGTAGATGTGGAGGTCGTTTTCGAGCGACGTGCGGATGTCGTAGATGTCCTCGCCCTCCTGTTCGACGGGGGCGTGTGATTCAAGTGCGGACATACCGGCAACAGGGGTGCCACCGAGTGCCTGCACACGCTCGGCTATCACGTCCGCCGCTTCCTCCGCACGTCCGGCAGCTTCGCCAAGATAGATGTGGAGGTCGCGGAACTCCGCACCGACGACGTTCCAGTGATGCTTTTTGAGCTGGTGGTACAGCACGTACGTCGCCGCGAGGTCTGTGTTCAGCGCATCCACGACCTGCTCTGCTCTGTCGGTATCGAGACGCAGTCCGTTCTCCTCGATGCTCCCGAACTGTCTCAACACTGTTTTCTGAGTGCTCATACACTTCAACATTGGTTCGCCAGCAATATAAAACCATTCGATACCGGAAAACAAATTCTACATTCAGAAAACTATGTTCGTATATGATAAATAAAATATGTCCTGTCCGAGTGTATAAGTCGGTACAGGCCGTATCTAGCGTGCGATGACCGTCACTGGATTTCTGGCCGTATCACCGGCTACTGACAGAGGTATGGCCCCGGAGGTAGCGAAGGCAGTCGAGGCGCTCGAATCGTTCGACATCGCATACGAGACGACTCCGATGGGAACGATACTCGAAGCCGACGACGTTGCCGAGTTGTTCGCAGCGGCCCAGGCTGCTCACGAGGCGGTCGACGGGGACAGAGTCGGGACGTTCCTGAAAGTCGACGACAAGCGAACGAGCGACGCGCCAGCGAGCGCCAAGGTCGAATCCGTCGAGCGCGAACTCGGTCGCAAACCAGCGAGCGACTATAGGGATTCTCGTACGTCATCATAGAATTCTCGCTGCGATACAGCGAGAATCTCTGTACAGGTACGAGAATCCCTATACCTGGAGTGACACATTCCAGGAACGGAAGGCAGCGATTTGATAAGGGCAGGCGCCCGACACCAATGTATGGAGAGTCTCAACCGGATGGCGACGGAACTGGTCGACGAGGCCATCGATTTTGCGGCGGAGCTAACCATCGACGTTCATCAGTTGTCGAACGAGTCGATGGTGCTGGATTTCGGTGTCGACGTTCCGGGTGGTATCGAAGCAGGGCTGTTGCTCGCGGAGATTCAGACGGCGGGCCTGACCACAGTGCAGACTCGAATGGACGACATCGCGGGCACACCGCTGGCACACGTCGAGGTTGCAACCGACCATCCGGCACTCTCGCTGCTGTGTGCGGGCAAGGCTGGCTGGGAGTTGCAGACAAGCAGCTTCGAAGGACTCGGTGCGGGTCCAGCCCGCGCGCTCGTTGCTGAGGAAGACATCTTCGACCGCGTCGGCTATCAGGAGGAGTCGGATTTTGCTGTTCTCGCTGTCGAGTGTGATGCCCTGCCCGACGAGGACGTCACCGCGGCAGTTGCCACACGGGCAGGTGTGCCCGAGAGTGCGGCGTTCGTGGCTGCGTTCTCGACTGCAAGCATCACTGGCAGCGTCGTTTCAGCGACGCGTGCGGCCGAACTCGCAGTCTTTCGCCTGGCCGAACTCGGATACGACCCGCTCGACGTGCTCTCGGCGAGTGCGTCGGCACCGCTCGCACCGGTCGCCCACGAGGAGCCGACGGCGATGGCCCGAACGAACGACGCACTCGCCTACGGCGGACAGGTCCACCTCGTCGTCGACGACGAGTTCGACCGCTTCGAGGATGTCTGCTCGACAGCTGGTGAGGACTACGGAGAGCCGTTCGTCGATATCTTCGAGTCCGTCGACTGGGAGTACGCCGAACTCGCGCGCTCGCTGTTCGCACCAGCACAGGTGACCGTCGACGTTCGGGGCGGCGATACCCACGTCTTCGGCGAGACAGACGAGGCAGTTCTCGCGGAGAGTTTCGGACTCTGATGCAGTACCGACGTGTCCCACCGCCAGCGGATGTCGAGACACTCACCGCAGTCTGGGAGGCGGTTCCACCGTCCTCGAAGACGACCGAGGACTGCTGCGGGCGCATCTGCGCTCGGACCGAGGTCGACTCCCGCGAGCATGCCAGCGACTGGCTGGTCTTTCTGACCGCTCTGGGCTGTGTCGAAGACGACGGTGGTAGCTATCACAGAGGTGAGACACTCCCGACCGTGGAAACGCTCGGCCAGCGATTCGTCTCGTCTGTCTTCGGTGTAGATGCCGTGTTGGCTCAGCTCGAAACCGACGAAGCGCTCTCGCCTGACGACGTTCTCCACAGACTCGAACACTCACTGCGCGAGCGAATCGAGCGTGCAGGCGACACGTCTTACGTCGAGCAAGTGCTGGGATGGGCCGTCGTCTTCGGCCATGCTCGGGAAGAATCCGACGGATATGTTCACACGACTGCGTGAGAGTGGTAGTTACTTACCAAGTTTCTCACTTCTGACTCACTGCGAACTCGCGGGCTCATCGTTCGGAACTATCGTTACGACCGCGGAGAGAGCCACGAACATCCGTGACGACCCACCAGCCGACAGCGACGCCCCCGAAGATGAGCGTCACTCCGAAGAACTGTGTGACGAGCGGGAGCGTATCTGCACGGTCGTCGACGGCCAGGACTTCGAGCGAACTCCGCTGGACATCGTGACGGGTTGCAACCGAGTAGTTGTACTCGCCTGCAGGGACGTCCTCGAGAGACAGCGAGAGGGTCACCGCGGCCGTTTCGTTGGCTTCGAGCGCCTCCTGCGTCGAGTCGACCACTTCTCCACCGAATTCGAGTCCGACTGGGGCTGTCGCCTCGACGTCGCCGGTGTTGTTGACGGTTGTGATAATTTCGATTTCGTCACCCCGCCAGACGTTCTCGGGGTCGTCGAGAGAGTCGATCAGGATTGCAGGCGACTCTACCACGGTGGTCGTCACGTCGAACTCCTGGCCGTCAACGAGAAGACTGATTTCGCCTTCGCCGGGCTCGGCTGGCCCGGCAAACGAGAACACGACATCTTTCGCTTCACCTGGTTCCAGGTCGACGCTGGTCGTCGACAGCACGCCATCGAACTCCCAGTCCGTGTCAACATCGACCGGAACCTCGTGGGGAGTGTCGCCACGATTGACGATGCTGGCGCGAAGTTCCACCCGCTCGCCAGTCGCGACTGTCTCGGTGACGTCGACGTCGACGACCGAAACACCCTGTGTTGTCGTGCTGGATTGTTCGTGCTGGTAGAGCCAGTCGTGGTGGCCCTCGATACCGAGTCGGACCCGTGAGTCGACACTATCTCCGAACGCAGGCGAACTCACAACTGTCGGAGCCGACGTTACTGTCTCCTCGAATGTCTCGACGTTCCAGGTCTCTGTTCCTGCCTCCGTCTCGAGAGCCAGCAGATCCCCTCGCTCGGTTCCCGTATACAGTGTCTCATCAGCGACTGTCGGTGCAGAAAGCGTCTGCGTCAGGCTCTGGTACTGCCAGCGCTCGTTGCCGCTGGAGGCGTTTACTGCGAAGAGTTTCTGGTCGACCGCCTCTGCTGGATTGGCCCCGAGCACGTACACCGAGTGTGCTGTTTCGTTCGCTGACGGTCCTCCAGCGACTGGATGGTCCAGCCGTGTCGCTGCATCCTCGTACGTCCAGCGACGCTCTCCACTCTCCGGGTCGAGTGCGTACACGAACGCCCGAATATCCGCGACGTACACTGTCGGGTCAGACAGGTCTGTTGAGTCAGACACGTTCGTTTCGTTCTGCTCACTGGTTTCGTTTTGCTCGCCAGTCTGGTTCTGTTCGCTACTCTCGTTTTGCTGGTTTGACTGGTTCTGCTCAACAGACCCGTTGATTGTCGGAGGTTTCAGACTGGTTGTAGGGTCGAGGACAACGGGTGCTGACAGCGCACCAGTGACCTGACTTTCGAACTCCCAGTCCAGTGCGCCGGTTCCGGAGTCGAGACCCTGCACCCGGTTCTCCATAGTGACGACCAGCGTCGCATTGTCACTGCCTGCTGTGGTCACCCCGGGCATCACGACCGGCGCTCGTCTCTCGGTCTCGTTTTGCCCACTGCTCTCCCCGATGTTCGTCCACTCCGTCTCACCAGTTTCCCTCTCCAGGGCGTACACTCCCTCTGAACTGGTGGCGTACACCGTCTCCTCGTACACGGTCGGGGGCGCAGTGATTGTCCCGGACAGGCTCTCCTCCCATCGAGGCTCGCCCGTCTCTGCGTCGAGTGCGACGAGTGCGTCTTCCATCCCGACGTAGAGCGTTTCATCGACGACCGTCACACCGGTGGTCACATCCCGCGTGCTGTCCGACACCATTCCCTGGCTCTCACCGGTCACCGCGTCAAGGGCGTACACTTCACCTCCTGCATGAGCGTAGAGAGTTCCGTTGGCGACGAGATGTGATTCGATCTCCTCTCCCAGGTGGGACGTCCAGATAGTCTCGCCAGCCTCGGCGTCGACTGCTCCAATCGTCCCGTTTTCAGTCCCGGCGTAGACGGTCTCCTCCCACGCAAGTGTCTCCGGGCGCTCTGTCGTCTGCTCGGGCGAACCGATGTCGATGTCCGTCTCCCATCCACCGGCGAACACCGACGCATCCGTCTCTGGTGGCGGTTGTTCGGCCGCGAGAAACGGAAGACCGAACACCAGCACTCCGATACCCGCGAGAAGCAATACGAGCGCCAGTGTCCCGGCCAGGCGGTGTGTCAGCGTCCACTCGCGCTGTGGTGTGTCCCACTGCTCCCCCCGGAGATCGTCGTCGAAGTACCTCGACCAGAGCGCCCCGGCATCGGCAGTTTTGGTGCCGTAGATGAGTCGATGACGGAGTTCACGGGCGTCAACCAGCGGCGCGTCAGGCACACCGCGAGGAGTTGTCTCTCCGTCCTCGACGCTTGCGAGGACAACCTGGTCGAACGTCTCGGCTGCGGGCGTCTCCGAACGGACCTGGTTCCATCGGCCACCAGCAAGAACCAGCAACCGCTGGGTTCGTCCGTTCTTCTGTGCCACGACGACCGGTCTCTCCACAGTCGTCTCCCAGCCGGCGAGTGACCAGAGGTCGGCGACGAACTCACAGAACGTCTCGTGGTCGAGAGCCTGCAGCTTCGTCGCGAACGCCGACAGGGGAATCGTCGACATTGCACCCTACTCGGTACTCCACGGAAAAATGGATGTCGTTGTCTGTGCACGAGTTTGCTGTTGGTAAGCTACTGCCCACGAACAGTGATGTTGCCGTTGGTCGTTTCCGCCGTAATCGCGTGTGTGCCATCTCCGAGTGTCGTGTCGAGTGTTGTTCCATTCGTGTCGCGCGTTTCATCTCCCAGATTCTCGGTCGTGACAGTGCCGTTGACGGTGTCGAGAGAGAGGGCCGCGTCGACGGTCGACGGAAGAACGAGTTCCACGTCGCCGTTGGTCGTCTCTGCCGTGAGATCACGCTGTAGCTGCTCGAATTCGAGAGAGATGTCTCCGTTTGTCGTCCCAGCGACCCCTCCGCCCTCGAGTTGCCTTCCAGTCACGTCGCCGTTCGTACTCATCAGCGAGAGGTCGCTGCGGACTCGATGAACGTCGACACGTCCGTTGGTGGTCTCCGCCTCGACTGTTTCGAGCCCCTCGGTGACGCTGACGTCTTCAGGAACGTCGAGTTCCAGGTCAACGCTGGGACCTGCTCTGAGAAACGAAAACAGTCCCTCATCAACCTCGACAGCGAGTGTCAACACTCCCTCCTCTAGATTCGTCTCGATGTCGACGTTCTCGAGTTGACTCTCGCTCGTTGCACGTTTCGTTGCAGTGACTGCGATGGTATCACGACTCTCCGCGCTGACTGTCACGTCCCCGTTCGTCGTCTCCACCACGAGTCTCGAAACGCTCTCGGCATCGAACTCGTCCGTTACCGTCTCCTCGACATCGAGCGACTGCGGTGCTGTACAACCGGCGACAGACGTCACTCCAGCAGCAGTGACTGCTGTCAGCATTCGACGCCTCGGGAGTGGTGTATTCATACTGACATCACTCTCAGCGAGTCGCTTGAAAAGCACGGATTATCTCTGGAGGAGAGACAGACACAGCGTTCTCGGACTGGTGTTTAAATATCTCGATACCGTATCTCCGTCCGAGTGACGAACAGAGACACACCATCCGAGCGCACTGTCGTCGCAAAACGGGTCCAGTCTGGCGAGGCTGACACCTCCGAGATAGTCGACCTGGCGCGGGCGGCAGGGTATCGTGTGATGGGGACGGTAACCCAGACCCGTGAGGAAGAGCCTGCCTACCACTTCGGTGAGGGAAAAGTCGAGGAGATGGCAGCGCTCGTCGTCGAGACTGATGCGACGGCGCTCATCGTCGACAACGAACTCGGCCCGTATCAGACGTTCAATATCGGGAACAAACTCCCCGAAGGCGTCCGCGTCATCGACAGGTTCCGCCTCATCCTCGAGATCTTTGGCCAGCGTGCCCAGACGCGCAAGGCACAGCTTCAGGTCGAACTCGCGGAGCTACGCTACGAACTCCCCCGCGTCGAGGCGAAGGTGAGTCTGGCGAGACGCGACGAGCGACCCGGTTTCATGGGGCTGGGTGAGTACGACGAGAGTCGCGAGCGCGACATCAAATCCCGCATCTCCCGTATCCGCGACGAACTCGACCAGATAGAACACGACGACGAACACCGCCGAGAGCAGCGCCGCGAGTCGGGGTTCGACCTCGTCGCGCTGGCTGGCTACACCAACGCTGGCAAGTCGACGCTGTTGCGCCGTCTCGCGACGGACCTGACCGTCGACGAGAACGAGGACCTCCACCCGGACCTCGACTCGACTGCCCTCTCTGAGGACCGACTGTTTACGACGCTCGGGACGACCACGCGAAAGGCCGACCTCGACCGACGTGACGTG
>PUMG01000131.1 GCA_003551265.1 Halovenus sp. | reverse complement strand
CGTACACCTCGTCGCTGACGAGCATCGCCCCGTGCGCTTCGGCAATCTCGACGAGCGCCTCGATCGTGTCGCCGTCGTAGGTCACACCCATCGGATTGTTCGGCGAGTTGACGACGATGACCGCGGTGTCCTCACTTGCACGCTCGCGGACTGCCGCTGCGTCGAGATGTCCGCTCTCGTCTGCGTGGACGTACACCTGCTCGGCCCCGAGCATGCTCGTCCGGCCCGCGTAGTAGGGATACACCGGGTCGGTGAGGATAATTTCGTTGCCCGACATCGCATCCAGCGCACCGGCCATCGCGAGGTGGTTCGCCTCGCCCGCCCCGTTGGTGATGACGACCTGCGAGCGCGCGACGCCGCGACGCTGTGCAATCTCCTCGCGCAGTTCCGTGAGACCGACGCTCGGTGGATACTGGAACTCGTCGGCGTCAGCGTCGGCGTACTCGTGGAGACCCGCTCGGAGCGCCTCGGGTGGTTCCCAATCCGGGTTGCCGCTGACCATGTCGATGACATCGCCCTCTGCCTCGCTCGCGTATCTCATCACGCGAAAGAACTGTGGTGTCTCGTAGTCCATACGCCCTCTCTGTGGGGCATCCACCTGTGTGTTGTGCTATAGGGGGTCTCGTACGTCATCATCGGTTTCTCGCTGTCCGTCGCAACAAGACTCTCTGTACAGGTACGATACTCCCTATCGAGAGGCTAGAACTCGTCGAGTTGGTCATACGCAACGGCCAACACGTGACGAATATCCACACTCCCCTGCACCTGTACGAGGATGTTCGCTTCTCGACCGAGAACCACCGGCTCCAATCCGGTTCGAGAGTATGCCTCGTCAGCGACATCGTCCATCTCCTCTTCCTGGTACTCGTCGTCGAAGAACTGGTCGTCCTCGTGAGCGTCCATGAACTCCTGGACTGCTTCGCTCGCATCGTCTGTCGAGTCGAAGAGCACGACACTGACCTCGATGTAGTCGTCGTCAGACTCGAACACAGAGACTTCGCTGTCGTCGTATCCCGCGGGTTGGACATCCGTCGAGTGTGTCTCGACTCGTTCCCACTGTCCCGGCATGAGGTCGTCCACGGACGTCATGACTCTGTCGAGGTCCTCGAACTCACGCTCCCCACTGGAGCCGAGACAGCCCGCTACCGCACCAATCACCGACGCTCCAGCCGCCGCAAGCATTTCACGTCGCTTCATGATAAGTTATATAGATTATTGAAATATATATTTTGCTCTTCCGAACACACTTGTGGGTGAATCTTGAAGCGTAGATATGCACCGGCGAACGCTGCTGGCGGGTGTGGGGGTGTCCCTCGTGCTGGCTGTTGCTGGCTGTGCCGAGCGTGACAGCAGCGGAGAGCCGGGAAACGACAACGCAGCACGGAATGGCAACGGTGAGAACAACAGCGGCAGGGTTGCCGATGTCGAGTTCCAGACTCGCGGTGACGCACGCGACGTTGATGCTGCGGTCAGCGATAACCCGAAAGTCGAAGTTGACGGAGAAAGTCGCGAGATAAGCGTGGAGGGACGGTACGGTATCGGGGATCGGTGTCACGACGAGGTGCTTGCCGACCTGGTGTACCACGAGGAACACGACAGTCTCACCATCACGCTGTCACGCAAACATGACGGCGGAGACGAGTGCGAGCTCGAAGACCAGGAGGTACCTTACCGGGTGTTCGTCCGTCTCGACGGCTCACTTCCGGGCGTCGTCGAGGTGTCTGAGGATGGCAACGGCGCACGAGGCGGAGCGACGCGCGTCGAACTGGACTGATCACCACTCGAAGGATTTCGCCGTCTCGACGAACGCCTCGACTGACTCGACGGGCGTGTCCTTATCGACGCCGTGGCCGAGGTTCAGGATGTGTCCCTCGGGACCTGCAGCCTCGATGACCTCGCGCGTTTTCTCCCTGACGAACGCCGGTTCGCCGAACAGGTACGAGGGGTCGAGGTTCCCCTGAACCGGCATCTCCCCGAGTTCCTCTCGAGCAGTTTCCATCTCGACAGTCCAGTCGAGACTGACCGCGTCCGCACCGCTCTCGGCGAGCAGGTCGAGTCTGCCGTTCATCCGGCGAACGAACACGATTGTCGGAACGTCCAGCCCATCGAGAATGCGCTGGTGCAACGGCAGCACGAACTCGCGGTAGTCCGCAGGTGTCAGCGTCCCCGCGTAGGTGTCGAACAGTTGGACGACATCGGCACCGCTCGTAATCTGGAGTTCGAGATACTCGCGGACGATGTCGGCAAACGCCGAGAGTAGCGTCCGGAACGCCTCCGGATGACGGGCACGGAGTCGTCGGAGTGGGAGATGTGTCCGGGTCGGCTTGCCTGCCACGGCGTAGGAGGCGAGCGTGAACGGCCCGCCGGCGAAGCCGATAATGGCGGTTTCGTCACCGACACTGTTGTCGAGACGATTGAGCAACGCCGCGACGTAGTCGAGTTCTGTGGCGACGTCTCCGTACGTTCGGTCGACGTCGTCCGGTCCTTCGACGGGATTTTCGACGACAGGACCGACGCCGCTTTCGATGTGATAGCGAAACCCCAGCGGCTCCAGCACGGTGAGAATGTCCGAGAACATCACCAGGCCGTCGTGGCGGTAGTACTCCCAGGGCAGGAGCGGAATCTCCTCGGCAACAGCGGGCGTCTTGATAGCGTCGAGAAAGCTGTACTCGGCGCGTATCTTGCGATACTCGGGGATGTGACGACCCGCCTGACGCATCATCCAGACCGGCGGTCGCTCGGTTCGTTCCCCGCGGGCCGCGCGAACGAGCAGGTGTTCCATCTTCCGAAGGTTCGACCAGGAAGCGTTAAGCGTTTGTGTTCTTCACGCCAGCCCGATGGATTCGAGGAATACGAAGAGGATGTCGCCGTAGGTAAACGCGATGAGCAGGCCAATGAACATCGGGACGATGAACGGGATGCCCGGCGAAATCCAGACGGTGTCCTCGGAGGCGACCGTATCGAGTCCGTCACGCAACACCTCCGGAGTCGTTCCGTACGCATCCCCTTCGATTCCTTCGAAGAACGCCTCGGCACCCCACGGGTCCTCGTAACTGGTGGCCTCTGAACCCTGCCCCGAGGAGTCGTCGGTCGTCTCGGTTTCTCCGGATCCGTCAGTGGCGACCTGTTCGCCCCCGAGTGCGATATCGCTGGTCGGTATCGAGCCGTCACCGGGTGGGTTCGGCGTCTCGGGCAGCGACGCAGGGTTTCGGTATCGTTCGGGGTCTGAGCGAAGCTCTTCGAGGCTGAGACCGCGCCACTGGAGGTACATCCGGAGGGCGTCGAGGTCGAGACTTCGCCAGGAGAACTGCTCACGCAGACTCGACAGCGAGCGTGCATCACGGAGTCGCCCCTCGGCGAATTCGAGCATCGTGCCGTACCTGTGGGTCGCCTTCGCCGCGGGGATGGGTGTCGCGACGAACATCCCCGGTGAGACGTATCCAGAGACGCCGTTTTTGACAGCGAGTGCAACCGGATACAGCGCACCGACGAGCACGGTGTTCGCGAGCACCGTCAGCGAGAACACACCGATGTCGGTCTGCACCGCAGGTAGCGTCGTGAGCGTCCCCTCGATACCGAACACCCAGAGGTGGTACTCGGGATAGGTCGGGAGGAGCACAGCGATGACCATGAACGCTTTCGCGTCGGCACCACCGAACCCGCCGAGGAGCCAGAACGCGTAGGCAAGTGGGATGAGGAAGAAAATCGAGACGGCGACCTGTGTGAAAAACAGTTGCTGTGCCAGGGGCGTCACCTCTCCGGTGAGTACGACGTACGTCTCCCAGACGAGTAACACCACTGCGAGTACAATCAACGGATACCACAGTCTGTGAGGCACCCGTCGCGTTCTGATGTCCCGCCAGGCGAGATACCCGAAAAACGGCAAGACGAGCAGTCGAAGTGCGTCCGGAACGGTTGCGAACTCGAACACAGTTCCCGATGTGTCGGCACAGTAGTTAACAGTTGTTGGTAATACGATTTCTTTATTCAGCAGGACCGCTGTAATTATCTCGCACGATTCGACCTGATTTTGATGTTGCATTGGTGGCCTGTTAGTCGTTACTTATCTGCTTCTTGACACTCTTCACCGAGGGGCTTCAGCCGCAGTTCACCGAAGCCGTATCGGGAGTGAGTGCCGACCCGTGTGAGTCCATTCTTCGCGGTCTCCACCGGACGGTCGCCGAGGTACTTCACGACCTGTCCGTGGTCCACCGTCTCCAACCGGAATACGTCACGCTGTTCGAGGATCTTCTCTTGGCGGAGCCGTAGTTCGTCGCGGTTCTCGGCCCACCACCACGGGACCGTCTGACCGTTGGCGTCTGGATACTCCGACGCCAGGACGAACGGCGTCACCAACTCGATGAGGTACGTCTCCGCGCCTTCGAGCCGTGAATAATCCAGTTCGTCGAGGTTCACCATCTGCGTGTCCTTCAGCTCGACCTCGCCGTAGCCGTAGTTGCGCTTGCCACCGAACTGGAGACCCTCCAGCACATCCTCGCCGAGCGGGAGTCCCGCCGGGTCATCAGCGTGCAGGTAGGCGTGGACGTGCCACTTCGTCGTCTGCTGCTGTTTCCGCTGGTCTTCTCGGCGGCCCATGATGGTCTCGTGAGCGTGCGCCGGGTGGCCGCCGTGGACGCGGAGATCGTGCGTGTTCAGCGCGTCCCGGGCGCGGGTGTCGAGAAGCCACGGGTGCATCGCTTCCCGCTGGAGGAACAAGTCGTCGTACGCCTCCACGTCGGGGAGCCCGCTCCCGAGGTAGGGGCGGATACCCGACTGCGTGTGTTCCTCCGGGAAGGTCCCGAACTGGCCGGGCACGAAGACACCGTGACTGGCCGATATCACCGAGTGCGTCTCGGGGTCGAGGTGCTGACCGAGGGCGTGTAGGATGGCATTCCCGCTCACGTAGTACGGGTGGCCGATGTAGTCCATCCGCAGCCCCCACAGCACTTGCTGAATCGTCGTCATCTGTCGGGCCTCCATTCAGCGAAATCTTCGATGTACTGGAGCGCCGCGCTCCACGACTGCATCCGCCGAAGGTTCGCATCGAGCGCCATGTCGTACTTGTCGCTATCAGTGTCCAACGGGTGTGCAGTGAGGCGGTTCCACGCCGACGCCCACGACCGCCACGGACGACTCCCGAGGCGTGCCGACGGACGTTCACTATCCTCAATACCGATTCGAAGCGCGAAGCGGTCGCCATCGAAGACGGTTCGAAACGGAACAACTTCACCCGCCGAGTCTACGATGAGCCGCAACTCCTCGAAGTCGTTCCCTGCATTGTAGTTGTCCAGCAGCGCCGCCACGAGAAGCGTGTGGTACTTCAGACTCGTGTACGGGTGATAGACCGACTCGTTGAATGCGGCGGCCACGTCAGACGCCAGCCACCGCTCGTGGGCCGTCTTTGCGTCCTCGATACCGATGAGGTCCGTTACCTTGCCCTTGATCGTTGTCCGGGAGAACTCACGAGGGTCGTAGGCAGTCTCACCAGTCAACAGCGAGAGCCGGTAGTGATTGTCGTGGGTTGGGACGGTCTGCTCTTGGGTCTGCTGTGGCCGCGACAGCGCCGCTGCATCACCGTCTGCACCCTCTGGCACTAACTGGTTCACTGGAACGCCAGCAAACGCCTCACGGGCGTCCTCGTGACTCTCGCCGGTGAACTTGTGGGCGTCGTGCCGGAAGGCGGTGAGCATCACATCGCTCATACGTCCTCCACACGCTCGGCGAGCGCTGTCTGGAATTCCGGCAGGTACTCGTTTTCCCACCGGTTGTCCTTCTCTTTCATCTTCTGTGTGTTGCCTTTGCCTCGGTCGAACACACGGCGGAGTTCGTGTTCCTCGTAGAGCGGGTTCACGAGGTCGCAGGCCACGATACCGCCACCGAAGTTCCGAGCGCCGCCAAGCTGGTGCATGAAGTCCGTCTGATGCTCATTGAGGAAGTCGATAGCCTCGGCGAGCAGCGCGACGAACTCGGGCTTGGTCTCACGAAAAGAGAGGTGCCAGCAACCGTCGAGGTTGCCGACAGCATCCAGTTCGACGTTTCTGAGCGGTTCGCGGTTGTCTTCCTCGTTCCGGGAGACGACGTTCCGGTTGATTCGCCGGTAGTGACCTTCCGCCTGTCCGCGCGTGTAGTCCACGCTGGAGCGGACTGGTGAGAACTGGATTGGACGGCGCATCACCTTCCCGGGGCGGTTCCCAAAGCCGCCGAAGAGGTCCAGAATCACGCACCCGTTGTCGTCATCGTCGAGGCATGCGCCCTTTTCGTGATATCCGGCATCAAGGTCGCGGTTGTAAACATCGTCTTTCCGGAAGTTTGCATTGGCCTCACCAGGGTGACAGGCTGTGCTATCACGCTCTTGGACAACTTTCTCCATCCCGTGTCGAAGCCAGCCAGAGAGACTGAAAGCCGGGATAATACCGCCGATCTGGTTCTGCGGATCATCGTCTTCGTAGTTGCCGTTGCTAGCGTGGTGGCGATCCGTCATGATCGAGTCACCGATCACCAATAGATCGGTCTGGATTCGCACAAATACGTCGCGGTCGATTGTGTTTCCCCCCATCTGTCTTCCTCCTATCGCCGACTCCCGATGACGACAGCTGTTACGTCCACTGCTGAGTTGAGCCGACGGGCAAGACTCTGCACGTCTTTTGACAAAAAGGTTCGTTCCAGCGAGAGTCGTGATTCACTACTGCCGGTGGTGATACCCATCTGGACGCTTTGCTCGTCGTTGTCCTCGGCTCTGTAGCGCTTGATCCTAACTTCACCACCGTCAGGTATGGCAAGCATCTCAGCCACTGACGTAGGCGTCGTAACGCTTCCACGGCTGGCACTGATTGCGCCGTGCGCGCGCTCAATTTCGGGTTCGAAGTTTTCGGTTGCTTCGCTTCGGGATACGCCAGAGAGTAACGTCAAGCCGCCGAGAACACCGAAGAACTGAGTGCGGGGGAATCCGCCGTCGGTAACGAGTTTGCTGTTGGTTTCGGCAGTCGGTTCGCCTATCGTGCCGGAATGCTGAAGTCCGGCGCAGTCTGATTTCTTCATGCTTCGGTCGCTCCGAAGCGCGTAATCCGGTGTCCTTAGCACCGGGTCGCTTTTCTAGCGAGCTCGCGCCTCAACGAAACTCAAAACACCCATCTACTTAGAAGTTACGAAGTAACATCTAAAAGAACATCTAACAAAACAACTATTGTCCTACAGCCGGAAAATACAAGAGAACCATGGCTGTATCAACTACCAACGTGGTTAACGAGAATTATTCACCTGGTGAGCGCGAAGAGAAAATTTTGGAGCTATTAAAAGAAGGAAGGGAACAGAATGAGCCGTGGGGGCGTGTAAATCCGAAATATGTAACCGACCAGACTGAGATGCGCAGACAGTACGTGAACCGAGCCTTGGGATCATTAGAAGACGCTGGTTGGGTGAAAAAACTCGCGACTGGTCTTTACGAACTTGTTGATGATCCGCGTGAGGGGGACTAACAACGATGGCACAGGCATGGACAACCGAATTAGATTCTCACGACCTGAAGATTCCCACCGAACAACCACAAACTCAGTACGTGTTCGGAGACCTTCTCGGGGATGGTTGGGACACCACTGATGACCACTGATTTAGCAGAATCTAGACGTATGTTTCTTTGCCGGTTTGTTGCTGGATGACCTCCGAAAATCACTAACTAAGTTACGGCGCGATTGCTGAATAAAATAATCGTATTTTCAACAACTGTTAAGCGTTTGCGGCCAGATTCACCCAGTCCCACTCAGTCGTCAGAGACGACCGGTGATTCAACTCTCGCAGCAGTCGTTTCCCCTGTCATCGGTTTCGTCTGCGACGAACAATCTGATTCCTCGATGGACTGGGTCATCGCAGATTCGGCGGGGAACCAGGCGAGTTCGTGGTCGGCCTGAAGTTCGACACGGACGCGCATCCCGAGGTCGATTCGCTCGGCGTGGTTGTGCTGGCACCTGACGACGTCACCGTTGTCGAGTTCGATGCGATAGAGCACCGACGGACCGAGATACCGGCGGTAGCTCACACGACCGTTGGTCTGTTGTTCTTCTGTGGGGATGGCGATGATGTCGTCGGGTCGGACGAGAACGTCGACATCGACGCGTTCGTAGCTGGGGTCAAGCCCGTGGATGTGCTCGCGCGGAATCGACGCGGCAGGCGTCTCGACCCGGTCTCCGACGACGCGTCCGGAGAGGAAACTCGCGTCGCCGAGAAACTCCGCGACGAACCGGGATTTCGGCCGCTGGAAGACAGTCTCGGGATGGCCCAGCTGTTCGAGTGTTCCATCGTGCATGACAGCCACGCGGTCGCTTATCGAGAGCGCTTCTTCCTGGTCGTGGGTGACGGAGATAGCAGTCACACCGGCACGTTTGAGAATGGAGCGAATCTCCTCGCGCATCCGGACGCGCAGGTCGACATCGAGGTTCGAGAACGGTTCGTCGAGCAACACCACATCTGGCTCGGGCGCGAGTGAGCGGGCAAGCGCGACTCGCTGGCGCTGGCCACCCGAGAGGTCCTCGGGGCGTGCGTCACCTTTCGATTCGAGCTCGACGAGTGACAGCAGCGAATCCACTCGCTGTTCGCGTTCCTCACGCTCCCAGTCGTGGATGCCGAAGCCGACGTTCTCTCGAACGGTCATGTGTGGGAAGAGTGCGAACTCCTGGAAGACGAGACCCACGTTCCGGCGCTCTGGCGGAACGAACCGGTCGCCAGCGACAGGCTCACCGTCGAGCCGAATCGATCCTTTCGTCGGCCGTTCGAGACCGGCAATCAACCGCAGCGTCGTTGTCTTCCCACACCCGGACGGACCGACAATCGTGACGAGTTCGCCCTCGCGGACTGAAAGCGAGATGTCCGAGACACTTGTCTCGTCGCCGTAACGTTTGAAAACGCCGTCGAGTTCGAGCATCGTCTTTGCGGAGACCGAGCACGGTTCGTCCTCGGTCACGTGTCGGCAGACGAGGTCGGTTTCCGAGCGACCGTGTCGACATCCGCACGAGTGCTGGTCTGTGTATCCGCCTCTCATTACGTCGAGATAGTGCCGACTCCTGCCTAACGTCACGCCCTCGATATCACGGTGGCTTTATTTATTGACGACGGACGGCCGCTGGCATCGACCGACGTGATAGCGAATAACAGTCAGACGCTCATCACGGGAGGTTTTTTAGCATCGAAGAATTTCTCACGAACGTGCTCGCAGTCGAACTCCACACACACTCGGCGGCCTCACACGATGGACGAGACTCCGTCGAGTTACTGCTTGAGCAGGCCGAAGCAGTCGGACTGGACGCACTTGCGGTTACTGACCACGACGAGATCGAGGCGAGTCTCGAAGCAGTCTCGCTCGCACCGGAGTACGGACTCATCGGAATTCCTGGCGTGGAGGTTTCGACTGCCGACGGCCACGTCCTCGCGCTGGGTGTGGAAGAACTCGTGCCAGCGGGGATGGGATTCGCAGAGACACTCACGTACATCCGCGACCGAGGCGGCACGGCGGTTGTTCCACACCCCTTCCAGGAATCACGGAGCGGTGTGCTGGCGAAAATCACGAAAGACGAACTCGCCACCGCGGACGCCATCGAGGTGTACAACTCGCGGTTGCTCATCGGCTATGCCAACCGGCAGGCGAAACGTTTCGCCAGCCGTCGCGGCCTTCCAATGACTGCCGGAAGCGACGCCCACATCTGCGAGATGGTCGGACAGGCTATCACGTGGGTCGACGCCGACGAACCGACGTCGGAGGCAATTCTCGACGCCATCCGCGACGGCAGAACCGAAGTCGACGGGAAACGGACGCCCTGGCGGGTGAGTTTCAGACAGGCTGCAGGTGGCCTGAGACGGCGGATTCGATACCGCCTCGATACGGACTGATAGCGACTGGCGTGAGTAACTCTCAACCCGTTCGTGCCGTGTGTAAACTATATGGATTATCGTACCTGTTCAGCACTTCTCGCCACAAGTGCGGCGAGACATCTCTGATGACGTACAATAATCCCTATCTCAGTCGTTCCGCCGACCGGTATACGAAGTTCCACAGAGAAGTGAGAGACCAGACAGATACTCTTGGTCAGTCTCAGTTCGTCGTGCCATGTGGGTCGTCGTCTTCGGCCGGTTGTTCGACGCCTTCTGCAGCCTCGACGGAACTGGTCTCTTTTTCGGTGTTGACGTGCCAGCGGTCGACCGTCTGCTCGTAGTCGGCGAGTTTGTTCGAGACCCGGATTTTCAGGTCGTCGTCGTTGACGTTCACCTCGAAGACGTACTCGCCACGCTCGATGCGTTGGATGTTGGCGCTGATGAGGTCGTTATCGAAGTAGTACGGTGAGACCTGCGTCATCACGTTCTGATACACCGTATCCTCAACCTTGCGAAGGGCTTTGCGGCCCGCTGAATCGGCCGCACGTGCCACGTAATCGATGCTCTCACCCCACTTGTCGACGGCCTCTTCGGGTTCGTCGAGGCTGCCGTAAGACTCGGCGAGTTTTTCCCCTGCCGTCTGGAGGTCATCCTCGGGTTTTTTGCCTTTCTTCTCTCCCTCGCCTTTCCCGAGGTGTGCCTGCTCGGCGGTCTTCTTGCTGACGTCCTCGTCGAGGCGCTCGTGGCTTTTGGGCCGCCACTCGTCGAACTCTTCGAGAGCCTCGATGTCGACATCGTGGTCTTCGGCAAGCTCTTCCAGCGCGACGGTGATTCGCTCACCGTGTTCGACGACGTCGACCCAGCCGCCGCGATATTTGAACCCTGAGACGCTTTCTTCCATCTCTGCCATAGATATCCGGGGGAATCTCCCCCTTGCTGTGGAGCGTCTATACAGTCGACCGATGTAAGCCTTGTCACCAGACTCATCGGAACTCTCCTTCGTCGTCACGCAGATATAAAATGGTCGCAGGCAAAAAATCAGGCATGACGCTCGAACAGCACGGACGCGCATCACTCATCACACACACGCTCGCCCAGCACGTTCTCGGCGACCTCCGGAGTGTCGACACCGACCAGGTCGAGTTTCGCAAGGGACTCGTCAAACTGGGTCGCCTCTGTGGGTACGAACTCATCGACACCCGGTTTCCGACCGAGACGGTAACCGTCCAGACGCCGCTGACGGAGACGACCGGCACCCGTGTGAGTGGTCTCGACGATGTCGTCATCGTCAACGTACTCCGGGCAGCGACGCCGTTCGTCGAGGGACTGCTGAAGGCGTTTCCCACCGCACGCCAGGGTGTCATCTCCGCCAGCCGTGACGAAGAAGCCGGAATGGACACCGACGGAGAGTTCCCGATTGCGGTCCAGTACGTCAAACTCCCGGAGATACGCGAGGATGACACCGTCATCGTCGCCGACCCGATGCTCGCAACCGGAAGCACGATGGTGACGGTTCTCGAAGCCATCCTCGCGGAGGGTCGGCCACAGTCGTGTCTCGTGCTCTCGGCGGTCAGTGCACCACCGGGAATCAAGCGTGTCGCCGAGCGCTTCCCCGAAGTCGAGATACTCACCGTCAGCATCGACGACAAACTCGACGACGACGGCTTCATCGTACCGGGACTCGGCGATGCTGGCGACAGGGCGTTCCGGACGGATTGAGACTGTCGAGATTCTCTGCAAGACCTTCGTCCGACAGCACGTTTATCATTACCACGTCACTAGTGCGGATATGACCGACCGCGAGTTCACACCGTTCAAAGAGCGGACTCCACTCGACGACGCTCGAAACCGACTCCGAGAGCACGTCGGGGCACACGACCGGGTCGAACACGTCCCGTTTGACGACGCAGATGGACGCGTCGTTGCCAGCACTATCACAGCCGAAGCGAACGTCCCTCACTACCCGCGGGCCGCGATGGACGGCTACGCGGTCCGCGCCGAAGACACGTTCGGAGCCAGTGACCGCTCCCCTGTCGTGCTTCGTTCGACCGACGAACAGGTCGAGCACCGAACCGCGAGACAGGTTCACACCGGCAGCGAACTGCCCGAGGGAGCCGACGCCGTCGTGATGATCGAACACGTCGAGGAGGTCGGCGGAGAGGTCGAGCTGTTCCAGCCGGTCGGCGAGGGTGAAAACGTCGGACCCATCGGCGAGGACGTCAAGCAGGGACAGACGCTGTACGAGCCAGGTCAGCAGCTCAGGCCGTCGGACCTTGGATTGCTCAAATCCGTCGGTCTCACCGAGGTTCCCGTCTTCGAACGGCCAACAGTGTCGGTGATTCCAACGGGCGAGGAACTCGTCCAGTCCGACCCCGAACCCGGTGAGATAATCGAGACCAACGGTCTCACCGTCTCCCGGCTCGTCGAACGGTGGGGCGGAGAGGCAACCTACAACGACATCGTCACCGACGACGAACAGCTGTTGACAGAAGCTATCGAGGAGGCGCTCTCACACGACATCGTCGTCACAACGGGTGGCTCGTCTGTCGGAAAGCGCGATTTGCTTCCGGAGGTGGTGTCCGACATCGGCGAGGTCATCGTCCACGGCGTCGGCATCAAACCCGGTCATCCTGTCGCACTGGGTGTCGTCGAGGACACACCGATACTCATCCTGCCGGGCTATCCGGTGTCGTGTCTCATCAATGCAGTCCAGTTCCTTCGTCCGGCGCTCGCGTGGGCTGTCGGGACGACCCCGGAGCCGTTTCCGACCGTCACCGCCCGTCTCGACGAGAAGATATACAGCGAACCCGGTCTCCGGTCGTTCGCTCGTGTCCAGCTTCACGAGCGTGATGGCGAGGACGTGGCAACGTCCGTCCGGGCAAGCGGCGCGGGGGTACTGTCGAGTGTTGCCCTCTCCGATGGCTGGGTGGTCGTCCCCGAGAGCCGGGAAGGGCTCGACGGTGGCGAAACCGTTACAGTCCACCGCTGGGAGTGACCACCATGAGAAAGGAGTTCCGTGACCTGGTCCCGCCCGAACGCGCAGCGTCGTTGATTCGAAACCTCGACCTCACAGGCGAAGACGAGACAGTCGCGTTGACAGAGGCACGCGGTCGAGTGCTCGCCGAACGAATCGACGCAACACTCGACGTTCCCGGCTTCGACCGTGCGAGCGTCGACGGCTACGCTGTCTGTGCTCGTGATACGTTCGGAGCAGACGAGAGGAACCCTGCCGAATTGACCCTCACCGGAACGGTGCATGCGGGTGAGAAACCTGCCGTCACAGTGGACACCGGAACCACTGTCGAAGTCGCAACCGGGGCAGTTCTCCCGCCGGGCGCGGACGCGGTCGTGATGGTCGAACGGACGAGCGAAGTCGGTGAAGCCGCCTCGGGTGACGCAAACGACGGCGACCCCTCCGATGACGAGCAAACCCACGTGCTCGTCCGGACAGCCGTCGCACCGGGGGACGGTATCATGGTCGCTGGGGCGGACGTCTCCGCTGGCGAGCGCGCACTCGGCCCGGGAACACACCTCACGCCGCGAGAAGTCGCACTTCTTTCGGCGCTCGGTATCGAGGAGGTCCCGGTCAGGCAGCCTCCACGGGTCGGAATCGTCTCGACGGGTGACGAACTCGTCAGACCTGGCGAGCACGTCGACGATGACCGTGGCCAGATATACGACGTGAACAGCTACACGGTGGCGGCGAGCGTCGAAGAAGCAGGCGGAGAACCCGTCGTGTACCCACACGTGGGCGACGACTTCGAGGAGCTACAGCAACAGCTCGAAACCGCCGCCGAGGAGTGTGACCTCGTGCTGTCGTCGGGGTCAACCAGCGCGGGCGCGATGGACGTCATCTACCGCATCATCGAGAAACAGGGGGAACTCCTGTGTCACGGGGTGGCGGTCAAACCCGGCAAGCCGATGCTGATTGGCGAACTTGGCGGGGCGGCCTACGTCGGACTCCCTGGCTATCCGGTGTCTGCGTTGACAATCTTCCAGCGCTTCGTTGCTCCGGCCATCCGCGAGGCAGCAGGCTTACCAGCCCGACAGACACAGACACTCGCCGGAACGATGGCGGTCGGCGAGCGCTACCGCGAGGGCCGCCTCCGTCTCATGCCGGTTGGACTGGTCGAAGACGCGAGCGAACAGACGCTCGTCTATCCCGTCGACAAAGGAAGCGGCGCAACGACGAGTCTGGCCGACGCCGACGGCATTGTCGAAGTGCCCCCAGACACCGAACAGCTCGATGCTGGTGAGAGCGTCGACGTTCGGCTGTTCTCACCTGATATCAGGCCACCGTCGCTGCTCGGAATGGGCGAGGATGACCCGTTGCTGGCTCGGTTGCTCGACCAGACTGACCGACCGCGGTATCTCCCCCTCGGGAGTCGCGAGGGACTGCGCAGACTCCGAAACGGCATCCCGGACATCGCCGTCACCGCCGGACCGCTCCAACGCGAGGTCGAATCGGTCGAACTCGGCGGGTGGACTCGCCGGTGGGGGTTGCTGGTCCCTGCCGGAAATCCCGATGGTGTCTCGGGGCTGGCAGACCTTCTGGACGAGGACCTGCGCTTTGTCAACCGACCCAGACAGTCGGGACTGCGCGCTTCCCTGGAGGACGCGCTCGAAACGCTCGCCGATGAGCGTGGGGTAGCGAGAGGCGATGTCTTCGACGCCATCGAGGGCTACGAGATGACTGCCAGAGCCTACGAGAGTCCGCCCCGGCGAATCCTCGCTGGGAAGGCCGACGTCGCACTCGGTCTGGAGGCGAGTGCAGCCGCACTCGACCTCGAGTTCGTTCCCGTTGGTCAACAGAGCGTCCGTGTTCTGGCTGCGCCAGACAGAGTCGACAAACCCGGTGTTCGGGCGCTCGATGAGTTGCTCCCGCCAGCGCAACTGGTCGAGGAGTTCGATGGGTTCGAAACGCTCTCGTCATGAAACTGACAGCGTTTTACTGACTGGATACTGTCAGAGTACTGTTCTCACGTCTCTGCGTCAGCAGTCAGTGCAGGTCAGCAAGTTACCAAAGCTGACAGGAGAAGGTTTACATCTACTCGATATCGTATGTCAATTTAATGTCCCTGTCCCGGCGGGAAGTCCTCCGACTCAGTGGTGTACTCTGTGGCAGTAGCGTAGCTGGGTGTATTGATCTGTCTTGGTCCGATGAAGAGGAAGCCAGACTGGCCAGGATAGAGCTTCAGAATTATACCGAAGACGAGCAGTCCGTGTTGGTCATCGTCGAAGATGACGGCGAACAGGTGTACGGTGAGTTCACCGCGGTTCCGCCTGCTGATGGAGGTTCACCGTCGGTTCGAGAAGTAGAAGACATACCTGACGAGCCAGGAGTCTACGACGTTTATTTCAATCTTGCTCGACGGCCTGAAGATATCGAGGGCGAGTTCTGGGCTAGAGCTGATAATACAGACATCACTTGTCGTGCATACCGTCTCAATATCCAGTCAGATGATGATGGAGAACCACAGTTTGGTATCTATCGTTCTGCTGGTTGTTGAATCTCTGTGATGCATAGAGACGGGCACACGAAAAATCGGAACGCTGTTATGGATTCCTGACCACGGTACAGCCATGCAGGCGGACGTGGTCACCACGCTGGAGCAGTTCGTGTCGGTTGCCCGGGACGCAGAGCCAGGAAGTCGCGTTCCAGTGGAACTACAACTCTCGGTCTCCGACCCGTTCGTCGCCTACCAGCGGGCCCGGGGAGACTCGGGCGGTGCCTACCTCGAAACAACGGGTGGACAGTCGGGCTGGGGCTACTTCGGTGTCGACCCCATCGAGATGCTCGAAGTCTACCCGAGTGATCTCGACCAGCTCGATGGTGGGTCACTCGGTGCGCTCGATGCCCTCCTGAGCGAGGAATCGTTGACTCGCGGTGACTGTGACGTACCCTATCCGTGTGGCGCAATCGGCTGGCTCTCCTACGACATCGCCCGCGAACTCGAAGACCTCCCTGACAGCGCTGCCAGAGACCGAGACCTCCCCCGATTGCAGGTCGCAACGTACGAGACGCTGGCGGCGTGGGAGGAGCCCCACGACTCGCCGGTGAGGCTGCGAATTACGTCCTGTCCCCGTATCGAAAACCCCACAGACACAGCGAGCATCGAAGCAGCCTACGAGCGCGGTCACAAGCAAGCGTTCGCACTGGCGAAGCGAGCAATCGACGGGGAGCCGACGACAGCACCGGAGCAAGCGGGCAGCGGAGAGACCGTCGAATTCGAGAGCGACTGTTCGCTCGACGAGTTTGCAGACCGTGTCAGAACAGTCAAACAGTACATCCGTGACGGCGATACGTTTCAGGCGAACATCTCCCAGCGATTGCAGGCACCGGCGACGGTCCATCCGGTGGAGGCGTTCGGTGCACTGCGGGAGGTCAACCCGGCGCCGTACTCGGCGTTGCTCGAGTTCCCCGACAACGACCTAGTGAGCGCCAGCCCCGAGTTGTTGCTCGAACGCGACGGCGACAGGCTGGTGACAGAACCGATTGCGGGAACCCGCCCCCGCGGTGAGACCGAAGACGAAGACGAGCGTCTCGAACGCGACTTGCTCTCCGACGAGAAAGAGCGCGCCGAGCACGCGATGCTCGTCGACCTCGAACGCAACGACCTCGGGAAGGTCT
>PUMG01000224.1 GCA_003551265.1 Halovenus sp. | reverse complement strand
GGGGACGACGTACTGTCTCGTCGCGGAACCAGAAGGCACCGAGTTGCGCGACGCGAGCGAGTTCTCGACGCTTTTGAACGCGACCGCCCGATACGAGCGCGCTGATGTGGGACTGGCGGTGTGTCTTGGATACAGAGGTGAGGCACTCGACCGCGCCCGTCGTCTGCTCGAAAATCACCGGCGAAACCTCTCGCAGGGACTTGACAGCGTGAGCGAGCAGGGTGTCGAGCAGGCCGAGCACGTTCAGTGGTTCGACGCTGGTGGGGAGATTCGCGAGACAATCGTCGGTATCGTCGCCGGGATGGCGCTGGGAACCGAAGGCGTCGACTCCAGTCGGCCGATTTTCGCCTTCGCACGAAAGAACGAGGAGGAAACCAAAGTCTCCGGGCGTGGAACCGGTCGACTGGTCGGGCGAGGGCTTGACCTCTCGGTCGTGATGCGAGAGGCCGCACAGGCGGTCGGCGGTGACGGTGGCGGTCACGACATCGCGGCTGGCGCGACTGTCCCTGCCGGAAAAGAAGAGGCGTTCGTCGAGAAAGCAGATGCCCTCGTTGGTGAGCAACTGGGAGAGTGATACTGCCGGACGAAAATCCAGAGATTTTCGCCGCCAGTATAGAACTGGTGCAAATCTCTTTTAACACAAATATACGTACGTGTACACAATGGGGACCAAGAACATCACGATAACAGAAGAAGCCTACGAGCGACTTGAAGCACTCAAACGCGACGAAGAGAGCTTCAGCGAACTCGTGACCCGGTTGGCCGAACAGGAGAATCCGATGGCGTTTGCTGGCACCTGTCCGGGATTGAGTGAACATGTCCGTTTCTGAGCGCAGTGAAACGGCGGTGCACTCATCGTTACAGCGTTTCGAAAAGAAATATAACGGATTCGAGATCGTCGAAAAAACGTGGGAGCACCCACCGGATCAGTATCGGCGCATCGTCGAGCGGTTCGAACACGAGACCCTCGGTGGAGCGGGGGTCTGGTTGACGAACGACGCCGGCGAGGTTCTTCTCGTCCGTAACGAAGGAGACACAGGCTGGAGTGACCCGGGCGGGAAACGCGAAGTCGGCGAAACGTACGAAGAGACTGCGAGGCGAGAAGTCCGGGAAGAAACTGGGCTGAAGTGTGAATTGACAGGGTTGTGTGAGGTGCACATCATACAGAACCAGAACGCTGAGGATGAGAGAGCGGTGGTTTTCGAGGTTATCGCGATATTTCACGGGAAGCAAGTCGGTGGCAATCCTCATCCACGAGAGGGAGAGATCGCTGATGTCGGGTGGTTTTCAACACCACCACAGGAGGTGCTGTATCGGGAAGTGAAAGAGCGGCCGTATCCCGCTTCCGGGTACACTGGCGAGCAGAACCAGTGATTACTGGTGAACCGCCGCTCGTCTCGGTAACTCGAAACAGCAGGAATTTGGTGGTTGGCCCGCTACCTTCGTCCGATGACCGAGTTCGACCCAGCAAAGTTCGAGGACAAGTACGTCCACTACTTTCCGGAGCTGCAGCGAGCCTACAAACAGGCGTTCGAGACGATGAACGACGCCTACGACTCCGAACTGATTCACGCCATCGACCAGGGAGTGCTCGCCGAGAGCGAACCGTTCTACGAGGGTAGCGCGGAGCGTAGCTCCGCGGACGATTCGAGCGGGCAGAGCCCGGGAGAGCACGACGGCTCGTTCCGTATCGAATTACCCGACAACCCTGGCGAGCGCATCCAGAACCTCGGTGTGATGGTGGACGAACGAAAGCTCGACGCGACGCTCGACCGGTACGTACAGGAACTTGAAGCCGAACTCCAGGATGTCTTCGGTCTCGACAGCTCCGAGTAATCTCTGAGTCGGTTTCGAATTGCCAGCGTTTACTACACCGCCCACGTACTGTCGACCATGAAACTGACAGCCGAACAGGAGCTGATACGCGATACGATACGCGAGTTCGTCGAGGCAGAGGTACACGACCGCGTCGCCGAAGCCGACGAGAACCAGCAGTTTCCGGAGGATGTCTGGGACGAACTCGCGGAACTGGGATTCGCCGGGTTAACGGTCCCCGAGGAGTACGGCGGGTTCGACGCCGACGAGGTGACGTACAGCCTCATCAACGAGGAGATTGCCCGGGGTCACCTCTCGCTCGCAACCGCGCTGTCGGTTCACTGCCTCGCGACGTCGTGTATCAGCGAGTTCGGTGACGAAGACCACAGAGAGGAGTGGCTTCCGGCGATGAACGAGGGACGGCCGGTCGGTGCGTTCGCGCTGTCGGAGGCACACGCCGGGTCGGACCCTGGAGCGATGACGACGGAGGCCAGACTCGACGGTGACGAGTACGTTATCAACGGCAAGAAGCAGTGGATAACGAACGGAGCACGCGCGGGCGTCATCGTGCTCTTCGCCAAGACTGACCGCGACGACCGCGACACGGTGACGCAGTTTCTCGTCCCGGCCGACACCGATGGCGTCGAGGTCGGCAAGAAAGAGGACAAACTCGGTCTGCGAGCGAGCGACACGACGACACTCATCTTCGAAGACGCCCGGATTCCCGCGTCGTACCGCCTGACGGAGGTCGGTCGCGGGCTGAAGGCGGCGTTCTCGATTCTGACCGGCGGGCGCATCGCCATCGCCAGTCAGGCGACCGGACTCGCACAGGCCGCCCTCGAAGACGCCATCGAGTACGCAAACGAGCGCGAACAGTTCGGCCAGCCAATCATCGAACACCAGGCGATTGCCCACAAACTCGCGGATATGCAGACGAAGGTACAGGCCGCTCGCCTGCTCACCAGAGATGCTGCCCGTCAGAACGAAGAGAGAGTCGCGCCGATGGCCGCCTCGATGGCGAAGTACTTCGCGAGCGAAACCGCCGTGGATGTCGCGACCGAAGCCGTCCAGGTGTACGGCGGTTACGGCTACACCAAAGACTTCGATGTCGAACGCTACTACCGCGACGCCAAGATTACTACCATCTACGAGGGAACCTCCGAGATTCAAAAAGAAATCATTGCCCGCCACCTGCGGGACTGAGAGCTATGCCGACAGTCCACTTTCGCGGCCGAGACATCGACTGCTCCGAGGGAGCAATACTCAGGGACGTGCTGCTGGATGTTGGCGAGTCGCCACACAACGGCCGAGCTAGCCTGTTCAACTGTCGTGGACTGGGAACGTGTGGAACCTGCGCAGTTGAAATCGATGGGGAACCACACTCCCGAAACGCCAGAGAGCGGTGGCGGCTCGATTTCCCACCCCACGACACCGAAGACGGACTCCGTCTCGCTTGCCAGGTCAGCGTCACACAGGACCTCACCGTTCGAAAGCACGACGGATTCTGGGGTCAACACGTCGAGACGATACCGGAAGATGGGTGAAAAGATTGGCTAACCTTTCAGACCGCTTCCGGTGAGTGGGACGACGACATCCTCGTCGGGGTCGATAACACCGCGTGTGCGGAGGACGTCGAGTGCAGCCGGGGCAACTGCGCACGTCGCTTCGGTGTAGAATCCACTCCGGTGGAGGCGCGCAAGCGCTGCTTCCGTCTGTTCGGCGTCGATGGCGATTGCACCTCCACCACTCTCCTCGATTGCGTCTGTAATCTGTGCTTTTCGCGGTGGCTCCGTTATCTGGATACCGTCCGCAAGGGCGTTCACGTCGTCCGCACGGTGGTAGTCGTTTCTCGCATCCGCGATGGGGGCGACACCAGCGGCCTGGACGCCGTAGAGTCGGGGCATCTCGTCTATCCAGTCCGCCTCGACGAGTGCGCGGAAGCCACGGTACGCGCCCAGAAAGAGTGTTCCGTGACCGAGCGGCGTGACGACTGCATCGGGAGCGTGCCAGTCACGCTGGGCGGCAACCTCGAACGCGAACGTCGCTGTCCCCGCGAAGAACGCGGGCTGGTAGACGTGGCTC
>PUMG01000279.1 GCA_003551265.1 Halovenus sp. | reverse complement strand
GTCATCACCGACACAGCCAGCGAGCCCCGCAACCCCTGCGGTTACAATCGCTGCGCTTGCCAGAAAGGGACGGCGTTCTAGTGTGTTTGTATCCTCGTCTTCGTCGGATGTTTTATCCGCCATACTCGTTTTAGGCCAGCCTAAAATCATATACCTTCCGGTTTTTAGGCCGGCCGAAAACACAACGCGTGTGTTGCTGGACTTACTTGTTTGTCTGGCGCACTTCATCGGCAATTCGTTGCATCGTCTCGAATGATTCGTCGTCGTAGCCGATAATCCGGGCGTCAATCAGTGTCGCTGGGTCGAAATCGAGTATCTCCTCGAAGATGTAGGAGGCACCCTGCTCAAGCGGAACACCAGCAATTCCACAGCCGAGTGCTGGCATGACGAGCGACTCACAGCCGAGGTCGTCTGCTCTGGCGAGTGCGCTCCGTGTCGAGTTTCGGATGGTTGATTCGTCTGCACCCCCACCCAGTTCCATCGTCGCAGCGTGGATGACGTAGGTTGCGTCAAGGTCGTACGCGCCTGTCTCGACAGCTTCACCCAGGCCGATTGGTGACTTCCGATTCGCCTCCCGTTGAATGTCCTCTCCTGCTGCTTCGCGGAGTGCCCCTGCAACTCCGCCACCCATCTTGAGGTCGGTGTTTGCGGCGTTTACCAGCGCGTCTGCGTGCTGTTCTGTGATGTCACCCTGTACGACGTCGAAGTCCATACGTGAGCAAAGACACTTTGCACAGGTAATAATTTGGGCGTCCTGACGGAGAGATGAAGACGTTCCGGGTCGCTCCCTCCGGTCGCTTCCCGGGCGTGCGACTCGTCTGCTCAAATCTCATGGACGTTCCAGCGACACGGACGGCTCGCTCCGCTCGCCGTCATTGTGTCGCTGAGAACGTCCTGACGGAGTCCAACGACGAACAGCGTGAGTCGTTGGGCACGTCAGGGCGCGAATGACGCAGCGACCGCTGCGCGCGCAGCGGTCGCAAGGAATGAGCGTCCTGACGGAGATTTGAACTCCGGTCCCTGGCTCCGCAAGCCAGGAGGATAGTCCACTACCCTACCAGGACTCATGATTCAGTAACAGCGGTCTGGCTAAAGGGGTTACGATTCCACGGTTGGCACATAACCATCATTCTTATACGTTCTAAACACGGACGTAGCCGTATGTCGGAGGGGGCAGTAAAACACGAAGACGGCACACCAGACTTCTCTGCACTTTCTGATGTAGCGAACGTGCTGGTACTTGCCCCCTCACTCGGTGCACAGGGTCGTGCGGCGTGTCTGAAACTCCTCTCCAAACGAGGGCCCAGCGATATAAACCTCCTCACTGTCACGTACACAGATACGGCGGCCGAACAGGTCAACCAGTGGCAGACACACGTTGGTGGGTCTCCGGTCCGGGCGGGAATCGTCACAGTCGGTCAGAGTGAGACGACTGTCGAAGCCCCAGTCTGGGCCGTCAAAGCTGTCGAGAACCCGACCGACCTGACGGGTGTCGGCATCGAGTTCAATCAACTCCTCTCGAAGATGGTCACGGCCGCCGAAGACCACGAAGAAATCGTCCTCTTTTTCGACTCCGTGACCTCGCTGTTGCAGTACGCCGAACTCCAGCGGGCGTTTCGCTTTCTCCACGTCGTCACCAGCAGGATGAAAACTGCCAACGGCGTCGGATACTACCGTCTCGACCCCGACGCACACGACAGTCGAACGATTGCGACTCTCAAAGGACTGTTCGACGCCGTTGCAGAAGTCGACGAAGACGGACACTGGACCATCCAGCACTGACGGGTCAAAATCCGCGGATTTTGCGCGAATTTATATAGAAAGTCGCTCCAGCGTATCCCGATGCCGAGTGAATACAGGAGAGTCAGAGGAGAACCCACGCGTACGAACGAGCGCTCGCCCATCGACAATACTTAAGCGATGACGAGCCATGTATCCCGTACAGTAATGGGTGCGATTGAGGAGATCTACGCGGACCTCGACACTGACGTCTCCGAGAGCGAGTTTCGGGAGGCGGTCGAGAAGAAGGTAGCACAGATGGATGGACTGGTCGACGAGGAGACTGCAGCACAGCTTCTGGCACACGAACTCGCCGACAGCGAGGTCGAGACCGTCGCGGACATCGACCCGGCGATGGACGAGGTGAAGTTCCTCGCGAAGGTTCGCTCTATCGGCGAACTCCGGACGTTCGAGCGCGACGACGGAGAGGGATGTGTCATCAACGTCGACGCCGCGGACGAAACCGGAAGCGTCCGGTTGGCGTTCTGGGACGAGCGCGCGACAGCGATCGACGCCGGTGAACTCGAAGTGGGCGAAGTTCTGCGCGTGAAAGGTCGCCCGAAAGAGGGCTACAACGGACTCGAAGTGAGCGTCACACAGTCAGAGCCTGACGACGATGTCGACATCGAAATACCCCTCGACGAAGACACTATCGAGGGACTCACACTCGGACAGTCCGACGTGACGCTTCGCGGTGTCGTTCTCGGGACCGACTCGGTTCGAACGTTCGACCGCGACGACGGCTCACAGGGCAAGGTTTCGAACCTCACACTCGGCGACGAGACGGGTCGCATCCGGGTGACCCTCTGGGACGAGCGAGCAGAGCGTGCCGAAGAACTCGACATGGGAACCACAGTCGAGGTGGTCGACGGGTACGTTAGAGAGCGCGACGGTAACCTCGAACTCCACGTAGGGGACAGAGGCTCGGTCGACGAGATCGACGAGCACGTCGAGTACGACCCCGAGACGACAGCGATTGCAGACGTCGATATCGGCGAGACAGTCGACATTGCAGGCGTCGTTCGTTCGACAGACCCCGTGCGGACGTTCGACCGCGATGACGGCTCACAGGGCCAGGTGAGAAACGTTCGTCTGCAGGACGAAACCGACGATATCCGGGTTGCACTGTGGGGTGAGAAAGCAGATGTCGAGGTCGCTCCCGGGGACAAACTGCTCACTGCAGACGTCGAGATACAGGACGGCTGGCAAGACGACCTTGAGGCGTCGGCTGGCTGGCAGTCGACAGTCGTTGTGCTCGAAGACCAGGCGAGCGCCTCGACCGGCACAGATGGGACAGATTCGACGGCTGACAACGAAACGGATTCAGCGAGCGGTGAATCAGCGGTCTCTGATGGAAGTGGTGCTGGTCTCGACGCGTTCGCCGGCGGTGGCAGACCAGCCAGTGAGCGAACCACTGGAGAGTCCACAGACAGTGAGAGCGTAGAGTTCACCGGAACGGTCGTACAGACAGGCGAGCCAGTTATCCTCGACAACGGAACGGAGACGATGAGCGTCGAAACTGACGCACACGTCCGTCTCGGCGAAGAGATCACAGTGCGAGGGGTGCTGAAGGGAGAGATGCTCGACGCCGAGGAGATTCTGTAGTTCACAACGTTTAAGATTGTCTCACCCCCGATTTTGCGTATGAGCGTCGAGTTACCGTTCGCCCCGGTGGACGATATCATCCGACGGAACGCAGGTGGACTTCGCGTCAGTGCTGGTGCGGCAGAGGAACTCGCCCACCGAATTCAGCAGGAGGGAACGCAGCAGGCGACGGTCGCCGCCGCTCGCGCGGAGGCAGACGCCAGAAAGACCCTCATGGCCGACGATTTCGACATCGACTCGGTTCCGGACAAGGACACTCTCGTTCTGCCAATTGCACCGGTCGACCGCATTGCTCGACTCGATATCGACGGACGCTACCGCGTTTCGATGGATGCTCGCATTGCACTCACCGCCGCCCTCGAAGGGTGGGCAGACAACGTCGCAACGGCGGCTGCGATGCTGGCTCGACACGCCACCAGACGGACAGTCAAGCGTGAAGATATCGAGGCGTACTTCGAACTCCAACAGTACTTCGAATGAAATTCGGTTACTGCGAGACCTGCCTCAGACACGACACCGGCCCGCGCCACCCAGAGAGTCCCGACCGACTCAGAGCAATCCGACAGGCGCTGGCGGACAGACACGGCGTCGAGTACGTCGCTCCGGAACCTGTTGACATCGAACGGGTGCTCGCGGTCCACGAAGAGAACTACGTCGACGGTCTCGAACTGTTCTGTCGGCGTGGCGGTGGAAACTGGGACGCTGATACCGTTGCGAGCGAAAAATCGTGGGATGCTGCACTCGCAAGCGCAGGTCTCGCGGAGTGGGCTGCCGAGAGTGCGCTCGAAGGAAACGATGGTCGCGACACACCGTTCGCACTTGGGCGTCCACCGGGACACCACGCCGTCCCGGACAGGGCGATGGGATTTTGCTTTTTCAACAACGCTGCGGTTGCAGCGCGGTCGGTCATCGACCGGGGACTGGCCGAACGGGTCGCAATCTTCGACTGGGACGTCCACCACGGTAACGGCACGCAGGACATCTGCTACGACCAGGGGGACGTGTTCTACGTCTCTATCCACGAAGAAGGGCTGTATCCGGCGACGGGGCGAATAACTGAGACTGGCGAGGGTGAAGGGGAAAGGACGACGATGAACATCCCGTTCCCACCGGGTACGACACAGACCGCGTACGTCGCGGCACTCGTCGAAGTCATCGGTCCGGCGCTGGTAGCGTTCGACCCCGACCTGATACTGATCAGTGCCGGGTTCGACGCACACGAACACGACCCAATCTCACGGATGCGCGTCTCGACAGAAGGGTACGGCCTGTTCACGAAACGCGTTTGCGACATCGCTGAGCAGTCTGACGCTGCGCTCGCGTTTATCCTGGAGGGCGGATACGGTCTCGATACGCTGTCGAGCAGCGTTGCACTGGTTCACGAGGTGTTCGACGGCTACCAGCCAGCATCCGACGACGGCGAGGTATCATCGAAAGCACGTGACGTCCTCGACCGGGTGAAAGAACAGGGTTTCGACGGGGACCCAAGTCGTCAAGGGTAAATCGGGTGACGTACAAAGCCGAACGATGACCGACGGAGGGTCCGGCGACGTGTTGGATACCGATGAGACCCCAGTCAGGCCACAGCGAAACACTGGCACGGGTTCGGTGACCGTCGTTGGAACGGCACACGTCTCACACGAGAGTGTCGAGAAGGTCGAACAGAGCATCGAGGAACAGCGCCCTGACGTCGTGGCGGTCGAACTCGACAAGACGCGGTACGAGCGCATGAAGGGTGAGACTCCCGATGACATCGACGCTGGCGACATCATCTCGGGCAAGACCGTCTATCAGTTCCTCGCCTACTGGATGCTCTCGTACGTACAGGCGAGACTCGGAGACCGCTTCGACATCGAACCGGGCGCAGACATGATGGCGGCCATCGAGGCGGCCGAAAAACAGGGAAGCGGCGTTGCGCTCGTCGACCGAGACATTCAGGTGACCGTCCAGCGCCTCTGGTCACGGATGGGTCTCCGCGAGAAACTCGCCATCGTCGCGGCACTGCTCGTCGAGATGGGTGGTGCCTGGACAGCGGCTCTCACTGTCGGCTTTTTCGTCGGCTTCTTCGTGGCCGTTATCGCCAGCGCAGTCGGTGGGCCGTACATCGTCCCGGCCGGGTTCGAACTCGATGTCGGAATCCCGCTTGTGGGTGGCCTGCTTGGCTCGCTGGTCGGACTTGCTGACGGACTGCTGGTCGCGCTCGCTATCGCCGCAGTCATTGGGATTCCACTGGCGTTGCTTCTGTCGCGGTCGACCAGTGACATCGACGAGACCGAAATCGATATCGAGCGCCTGACCGACGCCGACGTGGTCACGGCGATGATGGAGGAGTTCCGTCGATTCTCGCCGGGAGGTGCCGAGGCGCTCATCGACGAGCGCGACGCCTACATCGCCTACAGACTCATTGCACTTCGCGAGGCTGGCTACAACGTCGTCGCGGTCGTCGGTGCCGGTCACCGCGCTGGTATCGAGCGCTATCTCGAACAACCAGAGCTGTTACCGCCGCCGGAGACACTTGTCGGCGAGGCGAGTTCCAGCCGATTGACCTCCTATCTCTACCGGGGGATTGGCTACGCGTTCACGCTCGGCTTTCTCGCCTTCTTCATCCTGCTGGCCGTTGCGGGTGTTCAGGGTGAGTTCTTGCTCCGGGTGTTCGTGGTCTGGTTCCTCGTGAACGCGATTGCCGCTGGTGCGCTTGCAAAACTCGCGGGTGCACACTGGACGAGCGCCACCGTTGGCGGGTCGGTGGCGTGGCTGACGAGCGTCAACCCCTTGCTCGCACCGGGGTGGTTCGCTGGCTACGTCGAGTTGCGGTATACGAGCGTGAAAGTCTCTGACATCACCAGACTCAACGAGATGCTCGCCGACGACGAGACTCCGCTGCTCGAACTCGTCCGCCGGATGCGCGATGACGTTCCGACGTTCCGACTCATCCTCATCGTGGCGATGACGAACATCGGCAGCTTTCTGGCGAGCGTCTTCTTCGCTGCCGTGTTGTTGCCCTACCTCGCTGGCGACATCGGCGGGGTCGGCGAACTCGGCCAGCAGATGCTTGAAGGCGCACGCGAGAGCGCACGCCTCATCTGGGAGGTCCTGACGTGAGCAGACAGTAGAGTTCAGACATGTACGAGATAAACGGAATCAGATTCTATCGAGAGGAGGTGCGTGACCTCGCCATCGCGTGGCTGGCACTCGGCGTTGCGTTCACGCTCTTTCTGGAGGGACAGTTTCTCAGACAGCAACCGGTCCACCCGCCCGACGTTCCCGAGTTGATTCGGGTGTTCGGTCTGAGCATGGCGACTGTTGGCACCGGGTTTCTCCTGCACGAAATTGCACACAAGGTCGTGGCGATTCGCTTCGGCCAGGTCGCGGAGTTTCGTGCCCAGTACAACATGCTCGCGCTCGCGATTCTCTCGGGAGTTGCGGGCTTTCTCATCGCCGCACCGGGTGCAGTGTATCACCGGGGACGCATCACGGTCCGTCAGAACGGACTCGTCGCTGTCGCCGGACCCGTCACGAACCTCGTACTCGCTGTGGTGTTTCTCGTTCCGTTCCTGCTCGGGTCGGGATTCGTCGCAGAGCTCGGGCTGATGGGTGTGCTGATAAACATCTTCCTCGCAGCGTTCAACATGATTCCTGCCGGCCCGCTCGACGGCAAGAGCGTCATCACCTGGAGCAAGGCCGTCTTCGCACTCGTCTTCGGAGTATCTGTCCTCTCGGGCGTGGCGTTCCTTCTGGTTTTCGTGTTCTAGCGAGAGGGAGTATCGAACCTGTACAGAGAGTCTCGCTTCGACGGACAGCGAGATGTATCTGATGACGGACAAGACACCCTCTAGTGCAGCTTGAGTTCGACGCGCCGTCCGTCCGGGTCGCGAACGTACGCCGCCCACGCCCGACCGTACGCGCCGTATCGCCTGTACGGCTCACCATCTTCGACCTCGATGCCGCGTTCACGGAGCGACTCCAGCAAGACATCCAGTTCTTCGCGGGAATCGACCTCGTCCGAGCGAACCAGCAAACAGAGATGCTCACCACCGACGTCGATCTCTTCATCCTCGGTCGGAACCAGATGGATGTGTCGCCCACCGACGACGACGGCAACGTATGGAACCTCGCCAGCGTCGTAGCGCTCGTGGTCTCTGATGGGAAGGCCCAGCAGGTCGTGGTAGAACGCCAGTGCACGGTCGAGGTCCGTCACCCGAATCGCCACGTGGTCGAGGTCGACGATGTCCATGTCCGACGTTGGGGGCTGACTATCCTAACAGTTCGGGAACTCTGTCCAGAGCGAGCAGTCGGGACCAAACGGTGGGCTTTTGCCCTTCGCAAGCGCCGTCTCGACCATGAGCAAGGACTCCGGAGCGAAGCAGGACGAGCCGGACGGCGAGGGGTTGACCTACGCGGAGACGGGCGTCGACATCAAGGCGAGCGAGTCGGCGACACACGCGCTTATCGGTGCTGTCGGGGAGTTCGAGGGTGATTATGCTGGACTGGTCGACATCGGCGACCAGTATCTCGCGCTGGCGACTGACGGTGTCGGGACCAAACTGCTTGTCGCCGAGGCACTCGGTGAGTACTCCACAATCGGCATCGACTGTGTCGCCATGAACGTCAACGACCTCGTGGCACAGGGGGTCGAACCGGTCGCGTTCGTCGACTACCTCGCTGTCGAGGAACCGGACGACGAGATTGCCGAAGCGATTGGAGAAGGACTTCGGGCAGGGGCCGAACGTGCCGATATCACTCTCGTCGGTGGAGAGACTGCGGTAATGCCCGAGATTATCAACGGACTCGACATCGCGGGTGCGTGTGCGGGGCTCGCGCCGAAAGACGCGCTGTTTCCTGGCGAAGCGAAACCCGGAGACGTGCTGGTAGGATGGCCGTCGAGCGGAATCCACTCGAATGGGCTGACACTAGCGCGGGAAGCCGCTACACAGAACCACGCCTACACTGACCCGTTTCCGGCAGACACTGACCGGACCATCGGGGATGTGCTGCTCGAACCGACTCGCATCTACACTGACGTCCTCAGCTCGCTCCGTGCATGTGAGACACACGCCGCAGCACACGTCACTGGCGGCGGCTGGACGAACCTCACGCGCATGGGGGCACACCGCTACGAGGTGACCGACCCGTTCGATGCACAGCCGGTGTTCGAGTTCATCCAGCAGGAAGGGAACGTCGACGACGAGGAGATGCACCGCACGTTCAACATGGGGACGGGATTCGTCGCTGCGGTGCCTGAAGCCGACGCCGAACAGCTTGTCGAGGAGACCGCCGACGGCAGGATTATCGGGACCGTGAGCCAGTCTGAGCGGGGCTGTGTTTCCGTTCGAGACCTCGTCCTCGAACAGACTGATTGACAGGAAGCGGATAGTTATTATACCCGCGCATTCGGAATGTATAGTACTTCAGGTGTTCAACAGTGTTAGACTCTCACGACGCAGACCCAGTTCCACCTCCCGAGCGCGATAGTGTGAGCGCACTCACACGCGACAGCGAGCCAACAATCGTAAGTATCAGTGATATTCACGGCTTTCTCGGCGAGGCACAGAACACGCTTTTGATGCTCGGTGAGCATCCTCACTACGACCCAATCGTCGAGACAGACGCGGCCCGACGCCTCCACTGGGCTGGTGGCGAGGAGTACGTTCTGGTGTTCAACGGCGACCTCGTCGACCGTGGGCCACAGAGCGAACGCGTCGTCAAGATGGTCGCACGCCTCATCGACGAGGCCCCACACGGCCACGTTCGCGTTACCGTTGGAAACCACGAGATGGGTGTGCTCACACCTGCTCTCTACAACTGGAGCGACTGGTACTCCGGAACCCGGAGCGAGGACGAACGCCGGGCGTTCATCGAGCAGGTTCTCGACGGCCACGTCGTCGCTGCGTACGACGGGTACAACACCACGTACGTCCACGCCGGACAGCCGGAGTCGTTCGACGTGGAGACGGTGAACGAACAGCTCGCTGCTGGCGCTCAGCAGTTACTCGACGAGCTGGGTTCGCCCGACCCCTTCGACAGACAGCGGGAGGTAGTCGACCAGTATCCCCGAGTGTTCGATTATGGCAGTGAAACCAGTCGTGGACCGGACGCGGGGCTCACGTGGCTCGATTTCGAGTACATGCCCGAAGATGCCCCGCCGCAGGTGGTTGGACACACTCGACAGGATGCCCCCATTCGGCGCGGCAGCGTCATCTGTCAGAACGTCCTCCGCAAGAACCGGCGCAAGGAAGGTGGTGAGGCGCTCATCGTCGAGACGCCAGAGAAAATCGCTGCGGTTGGTCGGTCTCCAGAGGGCCACGTCGGCGAATACAGCTTCTCGTTCTGACGGACGAGAATCCGGACAGACGTCCACCAATCGGTCTGAGACCAGCCAGAACCTCTATACCGCTCAGTGTCCGATACCCTCCCGTGGATCGAACGACCCTCCAGTACACTCTAGTTGCTCTCCTGGGAAGCCTCGCGGTAGTGCTGGCTGCGGCAACCTTGCCCACAGCGACACGGCCAGCAGGTGAAGCGGGACCGGGCGGTGACGGAGACGGGGACGGGAGTTTCATCTCACCACCCTCGGAAGAGGCACCGGCAGGAACCCTCGTTGGTTCTGTTCCGTTTCTCACCGAGGTGTTGGCGGTGCTCGCACTCGTGGCGATACTCGCGCTGGTGTGGTATCTGTACCGCGACTTTCGAGCAGTGGTGCGCCTCGCTCTCGGCATTGCAGTCCTCGCTGGCCTCGTCATCTTGCTGTCGCGCACGCTCCAGTTTGTCCGTGAACCTCGAGATATCGCGATACCAGTCGAGTTCGGTAACGAGAGTGGTCTCGGGGGCGGAAACGGCAACGGCGAACTCACCACGACCGACCCTGTCGTCCCGTCTGTACTGTTGTTCGTGCTTTTCGGGGCACTTCTCGTGGGTGCGTTCGTGGTTGTGAGACGGCACAGACGCGACAGTGACGAGACTGCAGTCCGGTCACCCGACACCACGGAAGATACCGAAACACTCGGAGAGGTTGCCGGGAGCATCGCCGACCGTCTCGACGACGACGGGAGCTTCGAAAACGAAATCTATCGTGCGTGGGTCGAAATGACTGCCCTGTTCGACCTGTCTCGGCCGGAGACGAAAACACCTGGAGAGTTCGCGACTCTCGCTACCGACGCCGGGATGGACCCTCACGATGTCCGCGAACTCACGGTCCTTTTCGAGCGTGTCCGATACGGGACTGCAGACCCCTCCGAGCGTGACGAACAACGTGCTGTCTCGCTGTTCCGCCGACTGGAGTCGACCTACGCCGAGGGCGGTTCGACACGGCGAGACGGTGTGGATGGCCAGTCGATACGGCGAGACCGTACGTCCACCGCGAGGGACGAACAATGAACTGGCACCGGGTGCTTCTCGTCTCCGGCATCGCAGCAGTGACACTCGGCATCCTTGCGCTGGTCGCACCCGAGGCGATTACGGCCGACATCAACCAGGCAGCCGTAACACTGGTCGGTGTGCTGGCTCTGCTACAGGTGGTGCGGGTTGCGTACGCTCGCTCCCAACGCGACACACAACAGGCACAGACGGGGACTCCCGAGCGCAGGCAATCTGTCTCGCCACCAGGGGAGACGCTCGACGATGCGTTCGGCTACTTCCGTGTGAAACCCCATACGCACTATCGGTTCGGCGTCCGCGACGGACTCGCCGATGCCGCTGTTTCGGTTCTCACCCGGTACACGGACTGCACCGAGAAAACCGCCCGGGAGCACGTCGAAAACGGGACGTGGACTGATGACCCGCTGGTAGGCAGGTTCCTCGCTGGCGATGGCGATGTTCGGACGTATACACCCACCTCGTTTCGGGCGTTGTTGCGTCGAAACTCGCCGACAGACCAGGTCGTCTCTCGATGTGTCGATGCCATCGCAGCCGTTGCTGAGAATGGCCACCAGCACAGTGGTGAGCGTTCGCGTGAGGAACTGGAAACAGACACAGCAGAGAATCGAGACAATGATACAGCAGAGAATCGAGACGAACACAGAAACCCAGACGAGTACGAGCGTGAGGAGCGTGGTGGAGAAGGCCTTCACGCTCGTCGCCAGACGGGTCGCTGGGACGGTATCAGTGTGGTGGCGTTGCTTGCTGTCGGTGTCGGCGTACTCGTCGAACAGCCCGGCGTGTTGCTCGTCGGTGTCGTCGGCATCGTCTACGCAGCGTATACCCGGGCGAACCCGCCGTCGGAGCGGCCACTCTCGGTCGAGCGAGCGGTCAGTGACGAGCGTCCCGACCCAGGCGATTCCGTCGAGGTGACCGTCACGGTGACAAACGAGAGTGGGCGAGTGCTCCCCGACATTCGTCTCGTCGACGGCGTACCGGGACCGCTGTCAGTCACCAATGGATCACCGCGACTGGGCACGGCGTTGCGGCCGGGAGAGCGGGCCGAGTTCTCCTACACGGTGCAGGCTCGACGGGGTGTTCACGAGTTCACACCGCTGCTCGCTCTCGTTCGCACCCTCCCGGGAACGGTCGAAGACGAGTGGTCGATTGCCACGCCATCCCCGTCGGCGCTCACGTGTGTACCACGTCTCGACCCGTTGCCCGTGTCGCTGGCACTTCGCCAGACTACCACGCAGTATGCGGGCGTCGAAGAGACAGCTTCTGCGGGGGACGGAGCGGAGTTCTACGCAACCCGGCTGTACCAGCCGGGCGACTCGATGAGCCGAATCGACTGGAACCGGCAGGCGAGAACCGGCGAGTTCTCGACGCTGCTCTTTCGCGAGGAACGGCTGCTACGGGTGGTTCTCGTCATCGATGCCGGGACGTTCGTTGCACCCGAACCGAACACCGAACACACTCTCGACCGGTCAGTCGATGCGGCGGGCCAGCTCTACGCCACGCTCCAGAGCGCGGGACACTCCGTCGGCGTCGCGACGCTTCAGAGTGCAGCCTGCTGGCTTCCGCCGGGTACAGGAGCAACCCACCGAGAGAAAACACGTGAGCTACTGGCCAGACACCCGGTTCTACAGTCGACTCCGTACGAACCAGACGAGAGTCCCGTCCGCGCGAAACGGATACTCCGGAGCCGTCTCTCCCCGGAGACTCAACTTCTCGTGTTCTCTCCGCTGTGTCGACCATCGGTCGTTCGAACCATCCGACAGTTCGAGGCGGCGGGGTATCCGGTCACGGTCGTCAGCCCGGACCCGACTGCAGCGAACACACCCTCACAGCGACTCGCCAGAATCGGGCGACGAGTCCACGTCACCGACATCCGGAGGGACGGCATCCCGGTCATCGACTGGGGATGGGACGAGTCGCTGCCGGGAGCAGTCGCTCGGTTTTCGAGCACCGGGGTGAGCCCGTGATGAGCGTCGATCGTGGTCCCACGAGAGTGAGCAGCCTCGTTGGAGGAGTCGCTGCTGCGTTCTCCGTGAGCGTCATCGGCGTGTACTCGTGGGCAGCCCTCGGCGTCGGATTCCTCGGTCTCATCTCTCTCGTCATCGGTCTCCTCGCTGGGAAGCAATCAGCCATTACACTCGGGGCGAGCGCTCTGTTCGTCGGCGTTCTCCTCGCAGGTATCGAAGGGGTCCCTGCACTCGTCCTGCTGGTCGCCACCGTCGGCGCGGTGCTGGCGTACGACAGCGCCACGACTGCGCGGAGTCTCGGTGAGCAGGTGGGGAGAAACGCACCAACCACGCGACTGGAACTCGTTCGCCTGAGTGCAACGACGCTCGTTGGAGTCGGCGCTGTTGCGTTTGCATACGGAGGCTACGCGCTCGCAGCGGGCGGTGACTCTCTCACCGCACTGGTGCTGTTGCTCCTCGCAGCGGTACTCATCGCATCTGCACTCCGGTGACCAATCAGCTTAACACTGCGACGTGTTGTGGGTGATAGTATGGTCGGCCTCGAGAACCCGACGACCGTGCTGGTAGCTGGGACGACAGTGTGGACCAGTCCACTCGCCTCCAGACTCGAAGCGACCCTCGACGTGACAGTCCAGCAGGTACGGACCGGGCCAGAAGCGGTCGACGCCCTTCGGACGGGCTCGCCCACCTGCCTCGTGACAGCGTACGCACTCGACGGATACGACGGCATCGACGTCATCGACCGGATTCGACAGGAAGACCAGTCGACACCGCTGCTCCTGTGTACCGCAGACGGCAGTGAGGAGGTCGCAAACAGTGCGCTCGCTGCCGGAGCCACAGATTACGTTCCCGTTCGAGGAGAAGAAGTAGAGTCAGTCGTCGACAGGATACACCGGGCGGTGCGAACAGCCCAGCGGAGCGCCACACACCGGGAACGAGCCTGGCAGTTCGAGTCCATCTTCCAGAACAGCGCGTACGCCACGTGGGTGCTCGACTCAGCCGGACGTGTCCAGCGTGCCAACCAGACCGCCCGGTCGCTGACTGGTGAGCGCATCGAATCGCTCGTCGGAAAACCGTTCTGGGAGAGTCGCTGCTGGACCGGAAGCGAGGGTAAATCACGCGAAGACATCCGGGAGTTCGTCGAAACGACGCGTGACACGCAGACGACGCGACAGACAACGACGGAAACAGAACTCTCTGAGTCAGTGATTGTCGACCTATCTGCTCACCCGGTTCACAGCGAAACGCAAAAGCTCCAAGCGATTGTGGTCACGGGTGTTGACGTAACCGAGCGGGTGTCGCTCCAGCGCGAACTACGGGCGTCAGAGGAACTGCACCGGGTCACCCTCAATAACATGACCGATACGGTACTGGTCACCGACGAAGCCGGTGAGTTTACCTACATCTGTCCGAACGTCGCCTTCATCTTCGGATACTCGGTCGCGGAGATTCGTGAGTTCGGGACGATCGACGAACTCCTCGGCGAGGACCTGTTCGACCGTGCGGAACTCGCGGATGCTGGCGTGCTCAAAAACATCGAGTGTACCGCAACAGACAGGGCTGGCACCGAACACACACTGTTGGTGAACGTTCGGGAGGTCGATATCCAGGGGGGGACACTCCTGTTCAGCTGTCGGGATATCACGAAACGGAAACAGCGCGAGAACGCCCTGACAACGCTTCATCAGACGACACGGCAGTTGCTGTACGCAGAGACCAAACAGGAAATCGCACACCGTCTCGTTGCTGATACTGACGACATCCTCGCTGTCGATGCGAGCGCGATGTATCTGTACCAGACCGACGAGAACCGCCTGCAACCGGTGGCCTACACGAATCGGATGCAGAAATACGGTCCGTTGCAGTCAGTCAGAACCGACGACGCGAACGTTCTTGGGCAGTGCTTCCTCGAGAACGAAGCCCGCTTTTTCGACGACGGAAACGAGTCTGCTCAACCCGGGTCGTGGCAGACAGCGTTGCCCAGTAGCGCGCTCATTCCACTCGGTAATCACGGTGTGTTCGTGGCTGGTTCACGTCATCCTGGGGCGTTCGACGAGATGAAACGAGAGATTGCGGACCTGGTCGCAGCGACTGCGGAGGCCGCACTCGACCGGGTTGCCCGCGAGAACCAGCTCCGCGAACAGGACGAAACGCTCCAGCGACAGAACCAGCAGCTTGCACAGGTGAACGAGATAAACGAACTCATCCGGGAGATAGACCGCACGCTGGTCCAGGCCGAGACCCGCGAGGAGGTGTTTCAGTCCGTGTGTAACGTGCTCACGCGCCAGCGCAACTTCACTTTCGCGTGGATTGGAACGCCAGAGACCGGAACGGACAGACTCACCTGTCGTGGCTGGGCAGGTGATGACACGGAGTATCTCGACCAGATTCGTCGCCACGACGACCACCGAGACGAGGCGACGTGTGAGCCGTCGGCGCGGACAGCAGCGAACGGAGAGGTCACCGTCGTCTCGAACGTTGCGGAGACGATTCGAGAGGGAAGGTGGCAGACACACGCGTTGAGACGGGGATACCAGTCGGTCATCAGCATCCCGCTCGTCTACGATGGCTTTCACTACGGCGTCCTCTCGGTGTACGCCGACAGACCCGGCGTGTTCGACGGCCGCCCCGAGGACGTTCTCGTCGAACTCGGTGAAACGATCGGATTAGCTCTGAGCGCACTCGACAGGAAGAATGCGCTCCTGACGAACACCAGTACGCAGCTGGAGTTTGAAACGCAGAATACGAGCTACCTTCCGCTGCAGCTGGCCCAGCACGTCGGCTGTTCGATGTCGTTTCAGCCCGGTATCCACAAACAGACCGACGTCGTCGTGATGTTCGTGACGGTGGAGACAGATGCTGTTGCGAAGACGTGTACACAGGCAGAGCAGATGACTGCCATCGAGAACGTTCAGGTGCTCACCGAAGGAGAGACGAACAGCCTCCTCCAGTTGCAACTGTCGTGGCAGTCGCTCGCCCCCTCACTCGCCGACTACGGCGCGGTTCTCGACCGCATCGACGCGGACCCAGCGGCGGCCACTCTCTTTGTGGACGTCCCACAGAGTCTCGACGCTGGACCCATCATTCAGCACGTGACAGAACGTCTCGATGGAAGTGAACTCAGAGCCAAGCGAACGGGGACCCGGACGCCAGTTCACGAGTTCTACTCGACCGTGTTAGAGCGCCTGACCCCACGACAACTCGAGGTGGTTCAGACAGCGTACTACGGTGGATACTTCGAATCACCGCGTGACCAGACAGGTGAAGATATCGCAGCGGTGCTCGACATCTCTCCACCCGCGTTCTACCAGCACACGAGAGCAGTCCAGCGCAAACTCTTCTCGACGCTGTTCGACGACGTCGGTCTGGGCGCTCACCACGCCGAAGAGGAGAGGGTTCAATAACAAACAACTGAATTTCCGAAGGTGTTTGTTATTAAACCATCTTTGTTTCCAGTGCGGTCCCTCTGTGTTCAGACAGGGCAGACGCTAGCCCGTCGAGTGTCGCCCACACTATCCATGAGAGATGTCCACTACGATCCACAGGAGGAGAGTCCGTACGAGTGTTTCGACTGCGGAACGATTCTGCTCGCAGAGCGTCATCCACTCCGGTGTCCCGACTGTAACGGCACAATGCGTAACCGGCGAACACCACTCGAATAGCCATGTCAGACCAACTCCGTTCCAGCCGAAACGAGCGGCCGGAGCAGACACACGCGACAGAAGAATCAGCACTCGAAACTGCACGTCGTCAACTGCACCGTGCGGCTGCACAGCTCGACCTCGACGCAGACATCGTCACCC
>PUMG01000219.1 GCA_003551265.1 Halovenus sp. | reverse complement strand
CGAGCAGTCTCGCGGGCCACATCCAGCATCCCCTTCGACTGTGCCGGACGGCCGCTGTCGGTGACGTCGTCGGGTATCTCGACGTACACGTCAGCCGCTTCGAGCACGCGGACAGTCGCCTTCCCAACGTCTGGTTGCGTGTAGTTGGTGTAGGGGTCGGCGATGACGAGTGCCTTCCGCGCTGCCTCGGCTTCGCTCACTGCTGGGGTCCGTGAGCGGTCCCACTTCTGGAGCGTCTCGCGCTCGAACTCCGGCAGGGCGCGCTCGCGGGCAATCCCCAGCACTTTCTCCATCACGACACCTGTTCCGGGAATGGACGTCGCCCAGTTCGACAGCGGGGCGAACGTGCTTCCGAGTCCGTACAGTCGCTCGACGTTGGCGAACAGTCTGTCCCGGCGCGGGATTCCTTCGCGCTGGTGGTACTCGTGTTTGAGTTCGGCTTTCAGCTTCGCCATGTCGACGCCGCTCGGGCAGTCGCGCTTGCAGCCCTTGCAACTGATACAGAGGTCGAGCACCTCATGGAGGAACTCCTCGGAGGTCGGATCTTCCGGCAGGTCGCCGCTCATCGCCCGCCGAAGCATGTTCGCCCGCCCACGGGTCGACGTTATCTCCTCGTGCTGTGTGGCCCGGTAGGTCGGGCACATCACTGTCCCAGTGGTGTCCTGGTGGCCGGTACAGCCCGCACAGCCGTGACAGAGTTCGACCATGCCCTGAAAGCCGTTCTCGTTGTCCCACGACAGCGACGGCTCGAACCTGGCATCGAACCCGTATTCGGGGTCGAACCGGAGGTTCCTCGTGGGGTCGAACTCCCCGCAGACGCTGCCAGGGTTGAGCAGCCAGTCCGGGTCGAACGTCGATTTCAGTCGACGGAACGTCTCCCATATCTCCTCGCCGTAGAGCTTCCTGTTGTAGCGTGTCCGCGCTCGCCCGTCCCCGTGTTCGCCCGAGACGGACCCGCCGTAGTCGACGACGAGGTCGGTGATGGCGTCCGAGATGGCCGTCATCGTCTCGATACCGTTCTCGGTTTTGAGGTTCAACAGCGGGCGGATGTGCAACACTCCTGGCCCGGCGTGGGCGTAGTAGGAGGCAAACGTGTCGTGTTCGTCGAACAGCTTCTGGATGTCTGCAACGTACTCCGGCAGGTTCTCCGCCGGAACTGCCGTGTCCTCGACGAACGGCCAGTGTTTGTCGTCGCCGGTGCGCGAGAGCAGTATCGGAAGGCCGGCCTTGCGCATCTTCCAGAACTTCGCCTGCCGGTCTGGGTCGTACGCTTCGAGCGCATCAATTGCGAACGTCTCCTCGCCCGTTCGCTCCTGTGCGCCCGCGGTCGGTTCGAGCCCCGTTTCTGGCTCGTAGCCAGGGAGACGGTCAGCCAGCAGGTCCGCGACCTTCTGTTTGCCCTCGTCGACGGAGTCAGCGTAGAACTCTACGAGCAGCGTCGAGTCGGTCCCCTCTGGCAGCGTACGAACGAGGTCACCGAACTCCGCAGTCTCGCGGGCCAGGTCGAGCAACACGTCGTCCATCACCTCGACAGCGGCCGGGTCGTGTTCGAGTATCGGCGCGACGTCACGCATCGCATCCAGCATCTCGCTGTAGGTGAGCAACACCACCGACTTCGTCTCCGGAACCGGTTCCAGCGAGACGACTGCTTCCGTGACGACTGCGAGCGTCCCCTCGCTTCCGGCCATGAGTCGCCCCACGTTGACCTCGCCACGCTCGCTCGCGTCCTCGACGAGTTTGTCGAGATTGTACCCCGACACGTTCCGGGTGAGGTCAGGGTAGCGCGCTTCGATTTCGTCGCTCTGCTCGTGAAGTATCCGCGACACTTCGGCGTACACCTGCGCTTCGATGCCGTCGTCTTCGGTCACGTCCGCCGCGCGGTTGTGTAACTCCTCGACGTCCATCCACCCGAGCGTCGTCACCGTCCCATCGGCGAGGACGACCTCGACTTCTTCAAGGTAGCCGTCGGCTTTGTGGTATTTCAGCGAGTGCGCCCCGGTCGTGTTGTTGCCGATACAGCCGCCGAGAACGCTCTTGTCTCCCCACGCCGGGTCAGGGGCGTACTTCAGGCCGTGGGTTTCGAGACGGCTGTTCAGTCGCGCAAGCGTGATTCCGGGCTGGGCCCGGGCGGTCCCCTGGTCGGGGTCGACCTCGACGACGTCGTTCATCTCTTTTTTGAAATCGAGGACGACGGCCTCGTTGACCGCCTGGCCTGCCAGACTCGTCCCGCCGCCACGTGGCAACACCGGAATCTCCTCTTCGGCGCAGTAGGAGACGACCGCCTGAACGTCTGCTGTCGACGTCGGGGCAACGACCCCGATTGGGAGTTGCTCGTACGCGCTTGCGTCGGTCGCATACAGGTGTCTGGTGTAGGTGTCGAATCTTATCTCGCCGTCAACGCGCGCATCGAGTGCGGCGAACAGCTCCGGGCGTTCAACGTCACCTCCCTGGTAATCGTAGTTGGCTCTGCTGTCCGCTGCCGGGTCCGGGCGATTCCGTGTCGGTTCGGTCTCTGGAGTCTGTGCGTCGCTCATCGTTCAGGTCTCGGTTGTTGATTTGGAATCCGTGTGTGCATGGTTGTGGCTCAGTTCGTGTCTCGTGGTGCCAGCAGTTCGACGACGTGTGGTGGCTCTTCACCGAGCAGATCGCCAATCTGGTCGGTACACGACGTGCCGCTCGCAACGACGTGCTCTGCGTCCGCATTCTGGAGCTGTGCTTTCAGGTTCGAGCCGACGTCCATCGACAGCTCGTAGTACTGCGATTTGTAGCCGAACGAGCCGGCCATTCCACAGCATTCGACGTCGCTGGTCGTCACCTCGTATCCACAGCGTTCGAGCACCTCGATGCTGTAGACTTCCAGCCCCATCGTGCGCTGTTGACAGTGGCTGTGGTAGGCAACAGTCGTCCCCGCTCTCGCCGTTCGAAGCGCGTCGCTGTCTGCACCGTTCGCGAGCAATCCGTAGACGTACTCAAGTATCTCGTAACTGTCCTCGGCGAACGCTTCGGCGTCGTCGTCGGGGAGTAACCGCTGGTAGTCCTCACGGAACATCGCCAGGTCGCTCGGCTCAACGACGACCACGTCGTACCCCTCCGTGAGATACGGCCCGAGCGCCTCTGCGACCCGATTTGCCTTCTCTCTGGCCGTCTCGATCATTCCCTGCGAGAGAGGGGCGCGTCCCGATCCGGGTGCGTCCGGGACGAGCACTTCGACGCCCAGCGCTTCGAGCACGCGGACGGCGGCTTTCCCCCGGTCGACGAGCATGTAGTTGGTGTAGAGGTCCGGGTAGAGAACGACCTTCCTGTCGGGGTCGACGGGTGGCACTCGCTCCCGGCTCTCGAACCACTCGACGAGGGTCGTACGCTCGAACGCTGGCAGGTCGCGCTCTGGGGCGACGCCTGCGATTCGGTCGAGGATCAGTGACGACGGCGGCGAGTTCGCCAGCCAGTTCGAGACGGGCGCAAATGCACTCCCCACTCTGGCCAGGGTTTCGAAGTTCCCGAACAGCCGCTTCTGGAGGTCTGGACCGTCCGACTCGGCGTCGGGCGTCAGGCCCTCGACGAGAACCTCGAGCGGAACGTCGTGCCCGCTGTTGATGCGGTCGCGGACGACGGTGTTCATCCACGGGATGTCGATTTTCACCGGACACGCCGGGACACACCGCGAGCAGCCGGTACAGAGGTCGTTGAACTCGGCAGCCGACTCCAGCCCGTGGACGCCAGCCTCCCAGCCAGTCGCGATGCCTCCGGAGTAGGTCTCACCGCCGAAGGCGTGACCGCCGACGGACTGGAAGTTCGCACACGTGTTCGCACACGCCGAACACCGGATGCAGTACAGCGTCTCCCGCAGGTCGTCGTCCTCGCGCATGGCCATCCGGCCGTTGTCGATGAGGACGAGGTGGAACTCACGCT
>PUMG01000302.1 GCA_003551265.1 Halovenus sp. | reverse complement strand
GTCGCTCGACGAAGACGGCCGATGCAAGCACTGAGCGGGCCCTGCGGAGAGCGAAGCGCGCAGCGAGGCCCTCGAGTCGAGCGACCGGGGGCTTCCCCATCACGACTCCTCAATTCCTTTCGCTAATTACTAAAACAGTCGCATGCGCGGTCCGGGATTTGAACCCGATGCCAGACGCAGTGCGTCTGCCGTGATTCAAACCCCTCCGGCGATAGTACACGCTCGCGGAATTGCTCGCGTGACAATATGCGCGGTCCGGGATTTGAACCCGGGCTGAGGGCTTGGAAGGCCCTAGTCCTGCCACTAGACCAACCGCGCTCACTCTTCCTTTTTTCTCCTCGTTTAAGGGGGTTTCTCTTTGCGGGCGACACACAACGCTCTTGGTCTCACCCACACAGACCGACGCATGGTCAGAGCGTACCGAACGGACGACGCCGACGAACTCTGGCGACTCAAACGAGGCTTCGAACTCGGTCTCGGAACCTCGACCGGCGACGACGACAAAGCCGACGTCTACGCCGGGAAACTCGACGAGAACTACCGGAGAGAGTACCTCGCCTGGGTCGAACGCTGCACCGAAACCAACGAACGAACAGTACAGGTTGCTGAAGAAGACGGACGACTGGTCGGCTACGCCTTCGTCCTGCCTGAGTCACTCGCGTACATCTGGGATGGCGCGGTGTTAAACGAGATTTTCGTCGAGGAAGACGCTCGTGGAACGGGTGTCGCCGACGAGTTGATGGAGGCAGCACTCACGGTGGTGAGAGACCAGTCACTGCCGCTGGACAGACTCGTCCTCGACGTCGACCGGGAGAACGAGCGCGCGAACGCGTTCTACCGCCGGTGGGGATTCGAACACTGGGGAGAGATGGTCGCCCGGGAACTGTGAAACCTCTCTTCGCTCGCACAGCGCCTGCAGATTGTCGCCCGTCACTCTCAATCGCTCGCGCCACGGTTCGCCCGTGATGGCGGGGGAATCTTCGTCTCAGAACCCGGTGCATCCGGAAGCACACACCTGTCAGGTTCGTCGTTGACGTGGGCGTACTGCTCGGGTGCGTTAGCGAGCGGGTGTGCAGGGTTGCAGTCGCCTCCGATTGTTGCCGCACGCACGTCGTCGAAGTCCCGAAGACGCGTCTGAATGCCTCGCCAGTGAAGCCCCGTCGACTTCGGGACTGAAACCGTGTGTGCCGTCTCGAACCGTGGTCCTCGGGCATCGAGTATCGAGACGTTGACGTTTGCTGCAAGCTGGTCGTGGTCGAGGAGAACGCCGACGCGAGCACCCGGTGGGGAACGCGCAGCGAGGACGTCCAGCCCCAGATGGAGTGCGCGGTACTCTGCAACGTTGTTGTTCGGGGCGTTGTTGGCGAGCGACAGACGTGCAACGCGCTCACCATCGCGTGTTTCGATGACAGCACCGAGTCCGCCACCCGACACCCTGAACGACCCATCTGTGGCGAGGTAGAAATCGAGGTGGTGGGTGTCCGGAGGGTGTGCGATGTGTGGCGTCGGCGCCTCGTCGAACAGGTCTCGAAGTGACGGCCGACCGTACGCGGCCATACTGCTGTTTATGCGTCGACTGATTTAAGCATACTGGCGGATTCTTGCCCCTCACTCCCGAATCTCGGCGTAACAGTTCCCACTCGAAACAAACACATCCTCGACGGTGAGCCCTCCGGCCCGAAGATCCTCCTCGAACTCCGCCGGGGCATAGATGTGATAGAATCGCGGGACCGTCTCACCACCCGGAAGCGTCCAGTCGATACTCGTATCAAAGCCTGCTGTCTCTCCGAGACCACCATCGAAGCGGTCGTGTTCGGTGCTCCACGCGCTCACCAGCGCTCGTCCGCTCCCCGTGAGCACGCGTCCGACTTCGGCCAGACTCTCGACCCGTGTCTCGCGGTCCGGCAGGTGGTGTAGCGTGGCCACGTACACCGCGAGGTCGACGCTGTCTGTTTCGAGTGGAAGCGATGCGGCATCTCCCTGCACCAGCCCTGCCTCCCAGCGGTCTTCGGCCATCTTCGCGCTCGCCTCGAACAGGAGGTCGCGGCTGACGTCGAGCGCCACCACACGGTCGACAACATCCGCCAGCAACGCTGTGTGTCGGCCGTTCCCACAGCCGACATCGAGACCGACCGAATCCGGAGAGTCGACCGTGCTCTCGTCCAGGAACGTCTCGACCTCCGGCCACGGATACGCCCGCGTTTTCGAGAAGTGAGTTGCTATCTCGTCGTAGACCTCTCGCATCTGCGACCGTGACCGGTCGAGTTCCGCTCGCGCTTTGCCGGACTCGGAGTCCATCGTCGGCTACTCGCCGCCGTAGCTATCGGGATAGGCCGCTGCCAGCAACTCGGACTGAGCAGTCAGACGCGTTCGGACGGGGTCGATAACCTCGGAGATGTACGTGCCGGTTGCGCCTTTCAGGTCCATCGGATGGAGTTCCTCGCTCACGAAGTCAGCTTCGAGCGCCTCGTAGGTGTCGTACGTGAGGTCGCCGCCGTACTTATCGGGGCGTTCGACGACGAAGGACTGCTCGCGCTGGTCGAGAATCGGGAAGACGAGATACCGGACGTACTCGAGAACACCGTTGTCTTCGACCTCGCCCATCGGGCAGTAGGCGTCGTTAATTTTTGACGCCACCTCCTCGGGTGAATCGGTGAGGTTGACTTTCGACGTCGCGTCGGATGCGCTCATCTTCTCGCCAGTCAGCCCTGACAGAAGCGGCGCAAACAGACAGACGGGTTTGTCGTGACCGTAGTCGGGGAGAATCTCGCGGCTGAGCATGTAGATGCCGCGCTGGTCGATGCCGCCGTAGGCGATGTCGGCGTCGAGCGCCTTCACGTCGAGACTCTGCATCAGCGGATAGAGCAACCCGCCGAGGTTCGGACTCTCGTTCTCGCGAACGACCTCGCTTGCGGCGCGTTGAGAGCGAGCAATCGTCGTCTCGGCTGCCATCCGGTAGATGTCGAGTGCGTACTCGCCGTCTAGCTGGTAGTCCATCCCGCGAACGAACCTGATGTCGTCGGCGTCTGCGCCAGCGGCCTCAATCATTCCCTCGATTGCCTCCTGGTAGTACTCGGTGCGCGCGTCGAGCAACTCGAAGGGGCTCTTCTCGTCGTCGAGGTGAGCGTGCAAGTCGGCGACCAGCACCGTCACGTCGAGACCGGCGTGAAGGAAGTCAGCGAGTTTGCGGATGGTCGTGAAGTGGCCGATGTGCATCTCGCCAGTGGGGGCGTAGCCGATGTACACCGACGGCTCCGACTCGGCGAGCAACTCTTCGAGTTCGTCTTCTGCGACGACCTCCTCTGCGTAGCGGGTGACGAGGTCGAAGCGCTCGGCTGTGTTCATACTCGTCAATCCACGTCCGAGAGAATAAATGGTGTGATGTAGGGATTGGCGGACCGGTACAGCGATTCTCGCCACGACGTGCGGCGAGAAATCTATTCTCCGACGACGTCGACCGTGACATCGACCGGCAGGAAATCACTGATATCGAACGGGACCAGCGGAGCCAACACCGTCACGGATTTCTCCTCGGAGTTGGCCTGTCCAGTGATCTCGACCTCGATGTCGGCAGTGCCGATGTCGACCGTCGTGGGAGTCCACTGGAACTCGATGTCCTTGTAATCGCCTTCATTCAGGTCGATGCTTTCGTTGATGTCGACGAGGTTCCCGTTCGCCCGGAGCGTGAGAGAACCGTCCTCCACATTGTCTTCTGCGGATATGTTCGCAACGACTGTTAACTCCTCGTTTATCGCCTGGACGGGCTGGTCTGTCTCGACCGACTCGATGCTGAGGTTGCCCATCGGCAACAGCGTCGTCTCTGCCAGGTCTCTCGTGTCCTCGCCACTGACGATGAACTCCGCATCGGGAATCTCACTGTTCACTGCGTCTGCCTCTGTGGTTGCCCAGGTGAGCGTTATCTGTTCGTCGTCCTCACCGCCAACTTCGACATCTTTCGAATCGACGATGTGTCCCTCGTGGTTCGTCAGCAGAATTGTCTGCTCCTGTGCCTCGTTGTCGGTGTTCTCGACCGTCGCCTCCACATCGAGGTTCTCCTCACCCGGCGTAGCAGGGTCGTCGATTTCGTCGATTCTCACCAGCATCTGTCCCTCCACCTGCCAGGCGAACACCGGGAAGTCCTCATTTATAATGTTGCCCTCTTCGTCGATGTCGTACACCGGCTCCCAGATGTCCCAGTCGAGATTCGCCATCGTCCCTTCCGCATCGTCTTTGGTGACGCCCGGGAACTGGTCGTAGAACGACTCGTCTTCGTCGTCAGGGAGAATCTGTGGTCCTTTCATCTCCTCGGGAGCGAGCGGAATGTCGTCGGCGTCAGCTTTTTGCTCGCCGATGCTCCGATAGTTCTCGTCAGAGTAGACGCTATCCTCGAAGTTGTCGTCGTCAAGCTCCATTCGCCCGGCGATTGCGCCTGCTTTCGGAGGGGTCTCCAGGTCCTCTCGGCCGATTTCACCGAGTCGCCGCTCGCCATCCAGTTCGACGTGTCCACCGACCCAGTACATCTGTTCATTCGTGCTGTCGAAGTCGGACGTCCACCCCGTGATACCGCCGACAGAGGAATTCCCGGTGACGTTCGCCGTCGAGTACGCCGTCGCTACGTCCGTGTTGAACCCAGTGCCACCGACGATACCACCGATACCGAGGTTATCCGCACCCCACGGGTGCTCACCGTCAACATCCGACGGATACGTTCCTTTCACGGTCGCGTGTGAAACGAGCTCGTTATCAAGGTCGGCGTCGTGGCCGTGGCCGACGATACCACCCACCTGCTGATACTGTGACTCCACGTAGCCGTCGACGGACACCTGTTCGATGGATCCGCCAGCACCGCCGACGAGTCCACCGACGACACTCTTGCCACGGACGTGGATGTCTTCGAGCACGATGTGTTCGATGGTCGCACCTTCGCCAACGGCACTCCCGCCATCGAACTCGTCGGTGATGGCGAATATCCCGACGAACGGTTCGTCGAAGCGGTCGATTGTGAGCCCCTCAATAGCGTGCCCCTGCCCATCGAGCGTTCCACCGAAGCCGTTGCCGCCCTGTCCGCTGAACTGGTCACCAATCGGCTCGAACCCATCCCCGCCGTTCCAGGACTCTGTGCCCTGTGCGGGGATATCGTTAACTATCGTGTAGTGGTCGTTTTCACCGGTTCCCTGGTCTTCGATACACTGGAGTTCATCTATGTTCGTGATCTGGTATGGGTCTGCGGTGCTGCCTGCCCCGTCGTACTCGACTTCGTCACAATCCGGTCCCTCGCGCTCTACGATGAGCAAGCCGTCCGTCTCATCCGCCAGTTCGACACCCCCAGCTTCGTACTCGGTTCGGGCGGTTACGTAGTGCGTCGGGGCACCATCAGGATTGAAGCTCTCCCACGTGAGCGTATGTGTCTTCTCCGCTCCGGCTTCGACTTCTAACTCTTCGACTTCCTCATCTACGTCGAACTGGCCGGAGTCCAGAACCAGATCTGTCGTGTTCGTCTCGTCACCGATGTTCTCGATGGTAATCTCGAAGTCGACATCGTGAGTAAGCTCGTCTTCGACTGTTTCAGGGTCAACCGACACATCAGTGACGAAGAACTGTGGTGCAACGTCGAAGGAGTCGTCGTCGGAGTCGTCCTCACTTCTGACGGTCACCTCGTTCGGGTCGGTTCTGTCGAGACCGAACGTCTCACCCCACGTCAGGTTGACAGTCTCCGTCTCGCCAGGCTCGACTGTCACTTCCTGGGCGTCGACGGTCGCCTCGTCGTCCGTCTCGACTTCCAGCGCAATCTGCTGGGTGTCAGGGATGTCACCGCTGTTGTGAATCTCGGTGGTGACGTTGAGACCCTGTCCTTCGACCGCATCCTCTACTTCGGTGATGTCGACCTCGAGGTTCGACTGATTCAGGTGGTTGAACTCGAACTCGAGCGCCTGGCTCTCGTTCTGGGGCATCAACACGACAGGATCCTCGTCGTCGAATCCGGGCGTGACACTGAACGACAGGTTTCGGTATTCCGTATCGTTGTGTGGGTACAACTCAACTGGTTTCTCTGTGAAGTTGACGACCTGATCTCCCTGACTGAATGGATCCGCGAGGAGGAAGACGAACTGGTTTCCTTTTGCCGTGCCGATGTTGTCGAGACTGAAATCAAACTCCACGTCGTCTCCAGTTGCGACATCGATTGTCTCCGAAGAGTTGATTTCGTCCTCTCCCACGGTGACGTTGACATTATGTGGGTCACCATCCGAAATCTCGTATATTGGTTCGAGGTCGGGCAGATCGTCGTCGGGACCGACGACCGTCTCGTAGCAGGTGCCGTCGGCGACGGAAGCAAGCATTGTTTCTTTGGAAATTCCGTCTGGTGGTTCGCCTCCTCCCAGCATGCAAATCGTTGCTTTCTCGTCCCACGCCCACTCGTCTTCATCTACACCTCCAGCTGTTCCAAGTTCAGAATCTCCTTCGTTGAGTTGGGTCGGTGCGCTGGTCTCTCCATCAGAAAGGTTGTACCAGTCTAGTTCTTGATGTGGTGGTTCACTATACGCAATCTTCCATTCGCCGTCATCGGCAACAGCGATTCTATACCCTCCCTGGTGAAAGAGTGCAGTCCCCCCCGGCCCAGTTTCAGAGATGGTGAACCCGTCATCCGTGTTCTCGACAGTACCGAGAGTTTCCTCGTGATACAGATGCGCAAAATCAGTCTGACCCGCGTACAGCACGTCCTGAGGGAATCCGGGATCGTCCGTGAGGTCTCCCTGGAACTCGAACCCGAACGTGATTTCGTCGTCGCCGGTGGAGATATCTGGGTCTTCGCTCATCCGGTTCTCAGCGTAGGCCTCCCACACATCGACGTATTCGGTCTCGATGGTCACGTCAATCTCGATGTCCGCGAACCCGGCGGGCTGCTCGGTGTCTCCGATGTACTGGTGGTCTCTCACCATCCCCTCGATTTCCTCCTCACGTTCGGACTCAACTGTGAGGTTACGCTCGACATATCGACTCTGTCCAGCACCGAGTGCGTTGATATCGCTGATGTCGGTGAACCCGAAGTCGATGATGCTCCCATCGTAGTTGAACCCGGGCTCGGAGAGTATCTGCATCGAGTCCCCTCCTCGATGTTCGAACAACATACCACCCTGATACTTCGTTGCTGTCCCATCTCGTGTCTCGTACGCGAGCGTTCCGAGTGTGAAATTGTAGCTGCTAGACTCGCTGTCAGCCGGGATATCCTCGACCGAGAGGTCACCTGTCATATCGGTCGTGACCGTGACATTCACCACCCCCTCATCCGGCATCGCGTCGATGTTCTCGACCTCGGAGGGAATCTCTAGTTCCGTCCCGGTGTTTGTCGCGCTTCCGCTGATGAACCGCAACCGGTCGTCTACTTCGTGCATCGTATCCTGCCCGAGTCTATCGCTAAAGTCGTCGCTCGCATCACCGACGACAGAGTGACCGACCCAGAAGAGCGCAACCGCAACCAGGAGGACGAACGCAAGAATCAGGATTGTCCCCATCACCTCGGAGACACTCCGATTGTCGTCCGATAGTTGCGTGAAACTCATTGTTATACTCCTCTGTTTTCCAACAACATATAGATTTTCTCCACAGTTGTCATGGTTCAAGCACCGACAGTTCTATCTGTGTTACCCGGATGACCGCGGTTTTGCTATCACAGGTTGCTTCCTGGTTGCTTTCGTCCCACCCCCAGTCGTCGTGGGTATCGAAGTACGCATCCCACTGGTCCGAGAACGCGGTCTCTGACACGTTGAGGGTGACAGGTTCGTCCTCGGTATCACCGCGAACCTGTGCAGTCCCCGTCGCATTTGCCTCGACAGAGACGAACTGGTTAGCTGCGTTCACCGGCGAGTCTTCGGGGACGTTCTGTGGGTCGAGTCGGATGTCGCTGCGGAACTCACCGCTCTCTCGAATCGTCTCGTCGCTCGACAACGAGACGAGTGAGACGAGCGCAACCTCCTCGCTGCATCGTATCGATGGCCGGTACGATGGGTCCGCGGCGTTCGTTCGGAGAACCCCTCCACTCTCGTATCCGACACTGACGTCGTCGAACCGGTGTTCTAGCGCGTTGATATTGATTTTCGCATCGTCTTCGGACGCGCCTTCAACAAGCGTCGTGAGGTTGAGGTCGTCGCTCTCGATGGTGAGTGCGGTCTCGTTGAGGAAGATGTCTCCCGACCCGGGGACGATGTCGACCTGTCGGTACTGCTCGCCGCTACGCTGGATGCTGTCGAACGACGACGCTGTTGCCTGCATTCCCCGGTCACCGTTTGTGACCTGCTGGTTGTCGACGAAGGTGTCCAGCGCACCGAACCCGCTAATCGAGATGAGACCAACACCTGTGAGGATGATTGCAAACGTAAACGTGAACCCGAGGACGTCCGAGATACCTCGCTTGTCAGCCTGGCCCGAGTATCGCCGACTCCTGTTGCTGTTAGCTCTCATGTGTCACACCCCGAGAGCGTGATTTCGTTCTCATCCTGACAGAGAGAGAGTTCAACCACCGACCCATCGGTCTGTGACGGCTCGATACCCGCCTCCGTTTCGAGGGTGATCGAACTCTCCCTGTCGAGACCAGCCGTTCGGACCGTCACGACAGCGTCTCCTCCGTCCTCTTCGAGTTCGACTGTATAGGAGTACTGGTCGACGACCGTCCGCGGATAGTTCAGCGTGACACTCATTTCGACATCCCCGTTCCCCTCGGCGTGGCTGTCGAGTGCAGCGACCTGTGAGGCAGCGTGATTGACTATTTCGTCGAGCTGGTCGTCGGCGACTCGCTGCTCCTGTGACTCGAGAAACGGACCCGACGCGACCAGCAACCCCGAGAGCAACACCGTCGTAATCGCAATCGTCAGGGCGTGGGTGAGTGCAATCGAAACCGCGCGCTCGCACTCGGAATTCCAGTGCTGGCCTCTCGTCCGGTCGTACTTTCGCTGGCTCATCCGTCGCTCACCTCGTACAACCTGAACGTCGAACTGTAGGAGACGCTCGGGTCCTGCACAGAGATGTGGAACCTCGGGTTGAGGTCGATGCTGTCGTCGAGACACTCCTCGCCCTCTCCACAGGAGGCGTTGTCTCCAGAGATCTCATACGAGAGCGTTTCGACGCCTCCATCATGGGTGAGTGAAATCTCGTCGCTGTCTGTCCACGGCGCGATGTCGACGACACAGAACTCCTCGTCTGTGACAATCTCGCCCGTTCCCGCACGGAGGTCGATGCTCGCGTTCTGGCCGAGTTCACAGAGCGGGTCCACAGTGCCGTCGTTGAAGACGACCTCACCACCGTCAATTCTGAGCTCGCTCTCAGGGTTCAGCGAGCCAGTATCGTTGAATTCGATTGTTACCTCACCGGTGACATTGGTCGCCTCCAGCGTGAACTGTGGGACGGGCCTCTCGCTGTCGGCGTCGACATCCCACAGGACCTGTTTCTCTTCGGGTTGTGTGGTGTTCACGCTCGTGTTCCAGGCGATTGCACCATCGACAGCCTCCGAAGCAACGTACGTCACGTTCGCGACAGACGCACTCTCGACACCGATGAGGTCGTTGTAGCTGTCGGCGTACTCCTCGACGACCGACTCGAAGGAGTCGGGCTCGACGTAGGCTAGTCGTTCGCCGTCGACAGAATTTGTCGCACGGAACAGGTGTTCAAGGTCGTTTCTGATCTCGCTGTTGGCAGTATCTACCTGGTCGAGACTACGGGCGTCGGTTTCGGCGGCGATGTCCGGAGAGGAGTGGACCGAATTGAGGAGCACGACACTTGCGACAATTACTGTCGCGATGACGAGCGCACCGATGAGGAGGAGCTGGCCCCGACTCCGCTCTGCAGTCACCACACGATCACCCTGATTGTAACGACGCCGTAGAGGTCGCTGTCCTCGTCCTGGTTTTCGAGATAGAAGTAGACATCTTCGTCGTCGTCGGCGTCCGCGAGGACGTTACCGGTCCGCTGACAGCCAGACCCGGCTCTGAGTTCGTCGTCGTCGAACAGCGGGACCCGTCTCGTCGCACTGGCAACCGCCTGTGACGATGGCGGTCCCTGTGGCGTGGTCAGTTCCGTCTCGTATTCCGTGCCGTTTACGTATCCGAACTCGACGGCGTACTGTGCGGTGGAGTCGAGGGTCCCCCCGAGGAGTTCCTCGAACCCGATATCCTCGCCGACGCCAGGGACCAGCAGTACTGGTTCGTCCTCCTCAGGGTCAACACAGGTGGCAACCTCGCCGAGCAAGTCTTGGTCGTCTGCGACCGCCAACATGTCGGCTGCCTGCTGTTCGAGGTCGGCCAGTTTCTCCTCGTCGCTGTCCGTCCACGGCGCGATGTCGACGACCTGAATACCGAGAACGAGCGCCAGCGCGACCAGCAGTGCGCCGACGATCCCTTCGAGCGTGTACGCCTGTCCCCGGTCAAACGAGCCACGCTGTGTGTGTGTTCCGCTCATCGTCACCACACCCGGACCGTCAGATAACAGCCAGGATTACACTCATCGGCGAGCGAAGAATCCGGCGACACCGTGACTATCCGTGTCGTCGTCGCCGTCGTCGTTCCCGGCGGACGGACGTTTCCACCGCTTTCGAGCGTCTCATCCGGAGTCTGCAGAGTGACGTTCACCGGCTGAAACTCGGGAACACCACTTTTGCTTCGTACCGAATCGATGTAGTCGTCATCGAACGCATCGCTGTCCAGATCCAGTGTCCGTTCTCCCCCTGTCGTTCCGTTCGTCTCGATCACCGACATCGCGATTCGCTCGCCCATCTCGTCCCGGTCGCTCGAAACGGGGTCGACGAACGGACCGAACACCTGTGGAAAGAGCGAAAGCACGACGACAATCGTCACGAGCACCAGGATGACTCCCAGGAGATAGTCGTACACTGTCTGCCCCCGGTCGGTCATCACCTGACACCCCTGCTTGGCACCATTGATTTATATCCCTCAGTTACCCCGAATGTGCTACCCGATTACGAATTTATACAGTACAGTTGTATTTACATTTTTCTGTCGTCGTATCGACTATTCTGGTTGGTCGACTCTGTCGGAATGCGCCCACTCTCGGCACGGAAAGAACGCGAACAGTCATCGCTGCCGTTCCGGGAAGACAGGCCGTCACGAAGCGACCACCCCACAGAGCCAACCGCAAACACCAGCAGTGCTTCGGCCGCTTCGCCGTTACCTTCCGATATTTGCTCGACAATTATCCACGTGATAAGCGCAATTGTCGAGAGTACTACCGCGTACTTGACACCCGACAGAATATCTACATTCCTGATATACCCAGCGATGAACGAGGAGATAATCGCCTGGAGCGTGACGGCGTGGAAGAACAGCATCGACAGGAACTCCGCGTCGACCCCGCCGGCGAACTCGTCGAGTTCGTCTCCACCGTTGCCCCCGGCCGAAATCCCGCCCATCGTATCGAGGAACTGGATCTTCAACAGCGCCATCACCGCCAGCAGCGTCAGGTACGTCATGGCGATGATGACCGTCTGCATCAGCGTTCGGGCACGGCGTTCGCGGTCGATTTCGTCCTGGTTCTCGGAGGCGGTCGCCGCTGTCGAGAGCACGTCCTGAATCTGACTCGATGCTTCCTGGGCCTCGCTGATGAGTTTCATCGTCCGGGCCAGTCGCGGGATGTGGTACTTGTTGTTGAACTCTCTAAGCGCGTCTTTTAGGCTGGTCCCGTAGTTGACTTTCGAGTGCATCGCCTCGAACTCGTCTGCGAGTTTGCCCGAGGAGGTCTCGGAGACGACCTTGATGGAATCGAGCAGCGTCATCCCGGTCTCGTTGGCGCTCGCCAGTTTCCGGAGGTTCTCCGAGACGCTCGACAGGATGGCTCGCCGCGAGCGTACGTTCCACTCGTGGAAGATAGCCAGCGGCAGGAGGTTGAGATACAGCGGAAGGTACACCCACATGAACGTCCCGAACACCGGTCGTGCCTGCATCTCCGAAAGCGACAGCGGCAGGTTCCCGGTCGCGAGGGCCCCGATCATGATGAGCAGCGTCAGCGGAAGCGTCAGGACGAGCACCATCAACGGATGGTCGCGGAAGAACAGATGCGGAGCCTTGACGATCTCCATCAACTCATACGTTCCTTCCTGACGTTTGATTTTGTCGAAGACGGTGTGCTCGCCGGTGTAATCTTCGACCAGTCCAGGGTTGAATACACCAATTCCCTCGTCGACAGTAAATTTCTCGCCAGCGTCGGGTCGCAGGTAGCCGTCGCCGATTTCGTCTTGCGTCACCGTCGAGACGAGTACGAGAAACGCCGCCCCGATGAGCGGAATCAATCCGTACACCGTCCCGTACAGCATCATCGTCTGGTCACCACCGCCCATCATACTCATGATGACGAGGATGATGATGAGCAACAGCGGAAACAGAGACAGCGTCATGTACATCTCGCCGAACAGTTCGAGCGTGTCGAGCTGGCGCTGCTGTGCCTGCTTGGCCGTCCGGAGCTGTTTGTCCTTCTGGTCTTCGAGGAAGTCCGTCATGTTCCCCCCGGAGTCCAGAATCGAGAGCATGTCCGTCAGGAACTGTGAAAGCTCTGCACTCGGCGTCTCCATCGTCTGGTTTCGAATCGCTGTCCGGTAGTCGGTATCGAAGTACTCGGTCTCCAGCACGATAGACTGGAACTCCTTCGAGAGTTCGCCGTAGGTGTCGTCAGCTCTCGCCATCGACTGCAGTATTTCGAGCTGGTTCATGCCACCCACAGACAGCGCATACATGAACGCGGTGCCGTCGGCCATCAGGGTGTTTATCTCACGCTTGCGGGCGTCGGCACGGAAGTACGGAATCGAGACGATCGACCCAAAGCCGACAGTGAATCCGATGGTACCGAAGAGTAATCCAGAAACGAACAGTATCAGTGGGGTTCGAAGCACCCGTAGCGCCTCGATGGGTTCAGGAAAGCGAATGCCGAGGATTGGACCATCGACGAACACCTGAACGAACAGCCAGCCGATGAGTGTACCAATCACCCACAGGCCGAGCCCTGCAAGAAGCCCAACAGCAAGCGCCCGCGAGAGAAACATCTCGACGTTGTCGGCCATTCGCGCCTGTGCGAGTTTATCTTCGAGGTCGTCAGCGAACTCGCTGTCCTCGCCGAACACTCGTCTGTACACCGGGTAGAACCGTCCGGCAAGAGAGCTATCCCCACTTTCGAGCTTGCTCCGGCGAGACGATTCGAGACTCATTCACCTTCGGCCTCCGCCCCTGCTTTCGGAACGAACTGTCCAAAGTCGATATCGTCGTCTTCGGTCTCGACAGACTCGGAGTCGTCGTCTCCCTGCAGCGCCGAGACGAGGTCGCTGGTCTCCATCTCACGGTAGCGCTTCAGCATCGGCTCAGCGCTCTGCAGAATCTCGTCGGTCTCCGCTACCACCTCCTCGGGCGGCTCCGGTCGTGGAACCAGCTCTTCTTTCTCGGGGTCAACCTCGATCTCGACAGACTCCATCTCTCTGAGATCCTCGAGCGACCGAGACAGTTCATCGCGTGCGCTGATTGCCAGTATCGTCTCTGGGTCGTTGATGAACGCCTGGACGGTCGCAGCGACTTCGGTGTACGTGTTCAGCCTGTTCTGGATGAGATACGCCAGCACGACCTTGCGTTTGAACAGCTCTCTGTCGAGACGGTCCTGTCTCCAGCCGCGGTCGAACTTGATCTCTTCGAGCGTGCTGGACGACCCCATCTGGAGATACTGGTCGGTCTCCGCACGCCACTCGTAGACGTCTCTGACGTTAATCTCGTCGTTCTCCGGCGAGTACTCGTTTATTTCTGTCAGCTTCTTGTTCCGGCGAACCTTGCGGCCGTTGACCCGGGTCTGGGTCTGGACAGACACCAGATCAAGCGCCGTGAACAGCGTCTTCGAGACGTTGATTGGTTCGGTAGTGAAACGCTTGATAACTTCGCCGACGGTGTCCGCGTAGAACGTGGTGTACGTGGTGTGACCGGTCGACATAACCTGAAACAGCGTTCGACCCTCCTCGCCACGAATCTCCCCCATCACGATGTAATCGGGACGCTGCCGAAGCGCAGCCTCCAGCAGGTCGAACTCGTCGACGTCACCCTTGTCTCCCTCACCGAACGACGGACGTGTAACACTCGCTACCCAGTTGCGCTGGGGCAACTCGACCTCTCGAGTGTCCTCGATGGAGACAATTTTTGCACTCGATGGGATGAACAGCGAGACAGCGTTCAGGCTCGTCGTCTTCCCCGAAGCGGTACCGCCTGCGAATATCAGCGACTTGTGGTTCTCGATGCACAGCCAGAGAAACGCCATCTCGTCCAGGTTGAATGTGTTCCAGTTGATGAGGTCCACAGGGGTAAACGGCACGTCGTTGAACTGTCGAATCGTGTAGTTCGTCCCGTGGTCGGAGACTTCGGCTCCGAGCGTCAGCTGGGCACGTGACCCGTCTGGAAGCGTCGCGTCGACCTGTGGCTGGCGTTTCGAGATGCCTTTGCCCGAGCGCTGTGCGAGTTTCACCACGAAGTCGTCTAGCTCTTCTTTGCCGTGTTCGATGTTCGAGATAATCTGCTCGTAATCGGTGTGATAGACGAACACACGGCTGTTGTAGCCGTCACACGAGATGTCCTCGACGTTGATGTCGTGTTTGACCGGGTCGATGCGGCTGTACCCGATGAAATCTCGCTTGAGCACGTACAGCATCTTCTCGACCTGGTACTCGTTGAGCGTATCGGAGTCTTCTTCGAGTATCTTCGGCTCCGGGCGAGCCTCGACTCCCTCGAGCTCGGGGAGCTCCTCCCAGTCGTCTTCATCATCGTCCCCGGAGAACAGACCCTTGATCGACCCCACGATGCCACCGCCAGAGCCGTTTTGTTTCACTGCACGCGTCCCGGAGAACAGGTCGTACCGCCTGAGCAGCTGTTCTGACTCCCGCTCGATGACGTCAGCACGGTCCTCGTCACTCCCCTGTACGATGACCTCGTCTTCGGAGTACTTGATGGTGGTTTTGAGCTTGCGAGAGAGAAAATCCTTCAACTTCAGTTCGATCTCGTTCAGATGCGGCTCGATGACGTAGTATTTGACCTCGTTCTCCTTGCGGGATTTGAAGATAACGATACACGCGTAGGGTTTGTTGACCCAGTAGCGGTGTTCCTCGTAGAAGTGCGTCTTTTTCTCCAGTGGAACTGCTTTTTCCAGGTCGTAACGGTTGACGATCGTCGGCGTCCCGTCGCGGGTACTGAAAAACTCGTCCTCGTCAAGTTCCGAGTTCACGTTGACCGTTCGCTCGTCGACGATGTCCGCGAGCGTCGACGCTACCGAGCCCGCTTCAGCCACTGCCTCCTCTGTCTCCTCGGGGTCGAAGCCCAGGTACTCCTCACCATCGAACGGTTCACCACTCGATGGCGGGTTGCCGTCTTCGTCGTAGTAGTACTCCTGTTTGAAATGCTCCCAGGAGTACCGCCCAACTGTCACGGGTATCTGTGAGGGGTCACGATACTCGTCGACGATACGGTCGAGGGTCCTGGCCGCGCTCGCCCCTGCTTCTATTCGCTGTGGCGTGCGTCGAGGGTCGAAACCAAGATACGTACTCGGGTCGAACCGACCCTCGTCGTGCTCCTCACGGCGAAAATCGCTCCAGGAGTACTCGCCAACTGTCACCCCCTCCCTGAAGCGCCCGGTGAGCCCCAGGCTCGAATCGTCGTCGCCCCCTCCGGTGTCATCGATTGCCATTACCTCTGTAATATATGAACAGACAGAAAAACCTTTGTGCCGTAAGTATCACCGTTGATACTCTCTCCCCAGAACGTGACATCTGACAGTCACAACGACTATCCGACAGTGAAACGGAGTGAGACCAGTTGCTGTGAGGCAATCCTGTTTGAAGGCCTGAAAGTCGGTTGACGACCAGGTGTACGTCGTGAATGGTACTGTTCCCCGTATCGACTATCCCACAGAGTGTGAAAGCACCACCCCCTCCAGCTATCATCAGTTGAAATTCCGTACCACAGCACCAGCGCAGCAGCATTATCATTCGTGATACTTCTCGGTGTTAATTTCAACCTGGACAGCGGATTCCAGACGTTTGGATAAGAGTCATCAGAGAGATTATCGTCCGTCATCATCGATTTCTCGCAGCACGTCGTAGCGAGAATCTCTGTACGGGTACGATAATCCCCAGGAGTGTCCGATACGCGTGTACGCCCGACAGTCACATATCTGGCCACGCTCGAATCGCACGTCGGGCGCCAGTAATCGAGGAGATCCAGCGTGCGGCGATGGCTTTCTTGAGTGTCCGGGCGGGGAACCCTCCGAACGTATCGACGAACGGGAGAAGTGCAACGTCGTGTGCAACGGCGTCCTCGCCGACGGAGACGACCGTTCCTTTGTCGTCGTATTTCCACGTTTCGAGTGGCTGGTCGCGGACAGCACGAGCGAGGTTCTTTCCGGCGACTTTCGCGGCCTGCCAGGCCGCCTGTGCGTTTGGGGGAGCAGGACCACCGTTCTGTTCGATGAGCGCGGCGTCACCGATAGCGAAGACGCGTTCGTCGGAAGTCTGGAACGTCTGTCCGGCGGTGAGTCGAT
>PUMG01000183.1 GCA_003551265.1 Halovenus sp. | reverse complement strand
CGACGCAAGCGTTCGGGAGAGGTGTTTCAGGTCGCCGTAGCGGTTATCCGCGCTTTGCAGTCGTGACTGGCGCTGTCTAAGTTCGGACACGGTACGTTCCTCGACAGACAACAGCCGTCCGCTCAGAAGCTCGCTGTATGCGTCGTCGTAGACTGCCGACACGTAAAGTGCGTCACCGACGACGAGAAATCCGAGCGGGAATCGGTCATCACTGTCTGCTTCGAGTGTCTCCGGCGGGACCACCTTCGTATGCCCGTCACGGAGTTCAGCGGTGAAACGCTGAACCCGGTAGTAGAACGACTCCAGCGTTTCCCCGTCTTGGGGAACGTCACGCAGGAGTTCTTCGAGCGCGCGGTGATACGCGACCCGGTTTCCGTGCCCGGTGAACGGAGTCGGATGATTCTCTGCAAGCGTACGGCCGAGGAACCGTACGTCGTCCACGAGTTCCTCTTGAGAGTAGTCATACGACGAATTTGTCATATGGTAGATTTTTCCCGACCGTACAAGAGCGTTTGGTGAAGTACTACAGCGAGAATCTCTGGACAGGTACGATAATCCCTATCGAGGAGTTTCGCCCGTCAGTATTACTGTTCTCCGGCGGATAAACAGAGCCAATGACCGACACAGCGACTCGAAACCGCCTCGACGAGGAGGAGAGTCCGTATCTCACGGCCCACGAGGACAACCCGGTACACTGGCAGCCGTGGGACGAACAGGCGCTCGAAACCGCCCGCAAACGGGACGTCCCGATCTTCCTGTCGGTGGGGTATGCGGCCTGTCACTGGTGTCACGTGATGGCCGACGAGAGCTTCGACAACGAGGAGGTCGCCGAGGTTCTCAACGAGAACTTCGTACCCGTGAAAGTCGACCGCGAAGAGCGCCCGGACGTCGACCGCATCTATCAGACCATCTGTCAGCAGGTCACCGGCCGGGGTGGATGGCCGCTGTCTGTGTGGCTCACTCCCGAGGAGAAGCCGTTCCACGTGGGGACGTACTTTCCAAAAGAGCCACGCCGAGGGATGCCCGGGTTCCTCGACCTGCTCGAAGACATCAGCGGGTCCTGGAGCGACCCCGACGAGCGCGAGAAACTGAACGCACGCGCCGAGCAGTGGACGAGCGCGGTCGAGGGTGAACTGGAGTCAGTCCCAGAACAGCCCCACCAGCCTGCAGAGAACACAGTCGAGCAGGCAGCCAAAGCCGCCGTCAGGGCGGCGGACCGACAGCACGGCGGCTGGGGCGCTGGGCCGAAGTTCCCACAGACTGGGCGACTCCACCTCCTGCTCCGGGCGTACGAGCGAACCGACCGCGATGTCTATCTCGATGTCATCACCGAGACGCTGGATGCGATGGCCGACAGCGGGATGTACGACCACGTCGGCGGTGGCTTTCACCGCTACGCCACCGACCGCGACTGGACGGTTCCGCACTTCGAGAAGATGCTCTACGACAACGCGACGCTTCCGGACGTGTATCTCGCGGGGTATCAGACGACCGGTGAGGAGCGGTACGCAACTGTCGCCAGAGAGACGCTGGAGTTCGTCAAGCGCGAGTTGACCCACGACGACGGCGGGTTCTTCAGCACGCTCGACGCACAGAGCGAGGACAGCGAAGGAGTGCGTGAAGAGGGTGCGTACTACCTCTGGACGCCCGAGCAGATTCACGAGGCGATCGACGACGAACAGGATGCAAAGCTGTTCTGTGACCGCTACGGCGTGAGAAAGCGCGGAAACTTCGAAGGGAAGACGGTGCTGACGCTGTCGCAGTCCGTCGAGAGTCTGGCCCAGCGCTACAGCCTCGACGAGGAAGCGGTACGGGCCGCACTTGAGCGTGCCCGCGAGCAGGTTGTCGACGCCCGCGAACAGCGCCCACGACCGCCTCGTGACGAGAAAGTGCTCGCAAGCTGGAACGGGCTGATGATAACGGCGTTCGCCAGCGCGGCAATCGTCCTCGACGAGGAGTTCGCAACCCCCGCCAGCGACGCGCTTGCGTTCGTCCGGGAACACCTCTGGGACGAGACCGAAGCACACCTGCAGCGACGGTACAAAGACGGCGTGACGAAAGTCGAGGGCTATCTCGACGACTACGCGTTTCTCGCGCGTGGTGCGTTCGAGCTGTTCCAGGCGACGCGAGAAGTCGACCACCTCGTGTTCGCGCTCGAACTCGCCGACACCATCGAATCTGAGTTTTACGACCCCGACGCGGGAACACTGTATTACACGCCTGCGGACGGAGAGCGTCTCATCACGCGCCCACAGGAACTCACAGACCAGTCACTCCCCGGAAGCGCTGGCGTGGCTGTCGAGGTGCTCGACCAGCTCGACCACTTCAGAACTGACGACACCTTCGGTGAATGTGCCGAGACAGTCGTCGAAACACAGGGGAGTCGAATCCGCTCGAATCCCCTCATGTACGGCTCACTCGCGCTCGCTTCCGACACCGTGGTCTGTGGAACGCTCGAACTGACGCTCGTCACCGACGACCCACCCGAGGAGTGGTGGGACGAGTTCGAGACAAAGTATCTCGGCTCACGCGTGCTCGCGTGGCGACCAGGTGACGAAGAGGGACTCGAGACGTGGCTCGATGCACTTGGTCTGGAGGAAGCCCCGCCGATATGGGCAGACCGCGACCAGCGCATGGAGAAACCGACGGTCTACGCCTGCCGTTCGCGGAGTTGCTCGCCGCCGCGAAACAAGCTATCGAGCGCGCTGGGGTGGGCGAGACGAATGCTGTGACGAACTTGAGCACCTGCGGTGATCAGATCACGAACTACGAATTTACTCGGAGTCGTCGAACTCTTCTTTCAGCCGTTCGGCTAGGTAGACCGCGATGGGGACGTGCTCGCTCTCGACGAAGCGACACAGTTCCTCGCCGTCGCGCTCGACGACCACAGTCGGAATGAACTCGATGTCGTACTCCTCGACACCGGGACCTTGCTTGTGTTTGTCGAGGGCGTAGTGTTCGATCCGGTCCCGAGAGACCTCCGCAGCGGCGAGCGCAGCGGCGAAATCGGGAAGCTGTGAGCGACAGTCCGGACACCAGTCACCGGCCCAGATTTTGAAGACGAGTTCCTCGGCGTGGGCTTCGAGTACGTCGACGGTCTCCTCGTAGGCACCGGCCGTCCAGGCAGGATTCGGTTCGAGCGTTTTCAGTTCCATAATCACTGTTCACTCTGGAGTGACCTTAGACTGACGGACGGCCTTCCGGCGGCTATTCGCCCACCACAGGGCCACCACGAATATCGCGGCCACAGCAGTCGTCGCCACTGCGGAGACTGCCATCAGTGAGAACTCGGGAACGCTCCGGTCGATGACGCCATCGACGACGAGAGCGTTGATCCAGGTGTGGTGTGGTCCACCAGCCACCGGAACGAAGTAATCGAGCAGGTCGTTGAGAGCATACCAGCCGACACCGGTTGCGATAGCCCACAGCGGGAACTCGGCGTAGCGAGGGACGAGAAACGCCTGGATGGCCATCGCGGCGTGGCTCCAGATGAGGAACTGCCAGAGAAGAAACGGAATCGGAGAGGGGTCCTCCACGAACAACTGGATGTACACCGACCAGAGACCGTACTTGAGACAGCCGATGAACGCGAGCACGTGAATCAACTGGGCGAGGCGACCGTCGTAGCCGAGTCGCCAGCACGAAAGCGACAGTGCGATGTACAGGGTGGCGAGCGGACTGACCGGGACGATGGGCCACATCACGGTGGGTGTCGCCGCGAGCTGGGGTGTGTAGTATACAAAGCCGAACGCAGTCCCCACGAGATTGATTGCGACGACCACCCAGACGAGACGGAACACGACGTTCTCCAGCCACGTCGGCAACGGAGCGAGCGGCCGAGGCAGACGCCGGGTGGTCGGAACGGGGGCGTCGACGTGGCTGGCGACCAGCGCATCGAGCCGTTGGCCGAGCGACTCACCCGAGTCCATG
>PUMG01000134.1 GCA_003551265.1 Halovenus sp. | reverse complement strand
TAACAGATGGCGTCGAACTGGAGGGTATGAGTCTCGAAGACCATGCCGAGGACCTCGCCTCCGACCTCGGTGTCGACAAAGAGGAGGTCAAAACCAGGCTGCAGAATCTCACCGACTACGGGGTGCCGATGGACGAGGCCAGACAGACTGTCCGACGAAACTACGGCGAATCTGGGCCCTCGTCTTCGGGTGAGGTCTCCACGAAAAACGTCGAGGACATCTCGACAACAGATTCACGTATCACCACGACGGTCTGTGTTCTCTCCGTTGGAAAACGTACCATCCAGTACAACGGCACCGAGCACGTCATTTCCGAGGGTGAACTCGCCGACGAAACCGGAAAAATCTCCTACACCTCGTGGGAAGATTTCGGGCTTCAACCCGGAGAGACGGTCCGCCTCGGTAACGTCGACGTGCGAGAGTGGGACGGAGAGCCGGAACTCAACCTCGGTGACGCAACGGTCGTCGAGCGCGTCGACGACCAACTCGACGTGCCGTACGCCGTTGGGGGCGATGCCTCACTCGCCGACATCGAACCAGGTGACCGTGGAGTCAACGTCGAAGTACAGGTGCTGGAGATTGAGCAGAAAACTATCAATGGACGTGACGGCGAGACAGAAATTCTTTCGGGAACGCTCGGTGACGAGACCGGTCGGCTCCCGTTCACCGACTGGGAGCCGCGCTCGTCGGTTGCCGAAGGGAACTCACTTCGACTCGAAGACGTGTTCATCCGGGAGTTCCGGGGCGTTCCCTCGGTGAACCTCTCGGAGTTTACCAGGGTTGTCCCACTCGAAACGCCGGTCGAGGTGTCCGAGTCGACTCCGCGTTACGACATCGGTGAGGCGGTCGACACTGGCGGGTTGTTCGATGTCGAACTCGTGGGGAATGTGGTGGCTGTCCGTGACGGCTCCGGACTCATTGAGCGGTGTCCGGAGTGTGGACGCGTCATCCAGAGCGGCCAGTGTCGCGCCCACGGACAGGTCGAGGGTGAAGACGACCTGCGTGTGAAGGCGATTCTCGACGATGGAACGGGAACCGTAACGGTCATACTCGACGACGAACTCACGACGGTGGTGTACGGCGGAGATTTGGACGATGCTCGTGAACACGCCCGGGACGCGATGGACCGGGAGGTCGTCGCAAACCGCATCAGGCAGACGGTTGTCGGACGTGAGTTCTGCGTCCGAGGGACTCTGACCGTGGACGACTTCGGGGCCAACCTCGAAGCGACCGAGTTCGTCGCCCAGGAGGACGACCCGGCCGACCGTGCGAAACACCTGCTCAGGGAGGTCGAAGCATGAGCAGTTCCGAGCAGGATAGCGTCGGTCAGCGAGAGGTCGCCTATCGACTGTTCGCCGCCGAGTTCGAAGATTCGACTCTCTCGTACTCCGAAAGCGACGAGGAGCGCGCCCCGAACTACGTCGTCACACCAACAGGCGCGCAGGTGAACCGTCTGTTCGTCGTCGGTGTCCTGACCGAAGTCGAGCAGGTCGGTGAGAACATCCTACGTGGCCGCGTCGTCGACCCGACAGGTGCGTTCGTCATCTACGCTGGCCAGTACCAGCCTGACGAACAGGCGTTCCTCGAACGTACCAACACGCCGACGTTTGTCGCAGTCACCGGCAAAGCCCGCACGTTCCAGCCCGAGGACTCAGAGCAGGTGTACACTTCCATCCGTCCAGAGAGCATCAACGAGGTCGACTCGGACACCCGTGACCGATGGACGCTACAGGCAACAGTTCAGACCCTCGACCGTATCGCGCGCGTTGGGACAGCGCTCAGTACTGGCGGCAGTGGCGATGCGATGAAAGAGGCACTCAGAGAACGCGGTGCCGACCAGCGACAGGCGACCAGTACGGTGCTCGCACTCGAACACTACGGAACGACACCCACGTACCTGCATGCACTTCGTGAACTTGCCCTCGATGCCGCGCGAGTGGTCGCCGGAGAGCGTGACGAAGTTACCGAGTTGACTACCGTTCCTGACGAAGCTGGTGACATCGCTGCGACTACCCTCACAGACACGGCAGTCGACGATGTGCCTAAGACGGCAGTTAGCGATGTCCCCGAGGCTACAACACACGCGGGCGATAGTACCGAGACAGAATCTCTTGCCGAGACGGAGTCTTCCAGCACAGAGACCCCTGAAATGGAGTCGGCTGTCGAAGAGGAGTCCGACGACGGAGCTGTCGAGGACCTCGGCGATTTCGACCCGGAGGAGTTCGAACTCGGGGCGGAGACACGAGAAGAGATAGAGTCTGAGTTCGGAACCGAGTTCCAGACCGGGTCCGAGGTCGACGAACCCGGTGAAGCCGACATCGAGACGCCTCCGTCCGACTTCGACGACGAACTGGGCAGAGACGAACACGTGACCGAAGACGAGGAATCCATCGAATCAACTGAACCAGACGACGAACCAAGCGAGTCGCCCGAGACCGACGACGAACCAAGCGAGTCAGCTGCCGTAGACGACGACTCTGATGAAGTGACTGAAGCAGACGACGAACCGGAGGACCTGCAGGCTGCAGCCGTCGAGTTGATGAGCGAACTCGATGATGGCTCCGGTGCAGACAGACAGGCGCTCCTCGACACGATGGCCGAGCGCTACGGGGTCGACGAGAGCGACACAGAGAGCGCAATTCAGGACGCACTGATGGCAGGAGAGTGCTACGAACCGGACGACTCGACACTCAAACCGATCTGATGAGAGTCGTCCCGGTTCCGAACGCCCCTGCCGCGGTGGCCGAGACGGGCCACGAACGAGTTCTCACGGTCGCGGACTATCACGCTGGTATCGAAGCAGTGCTGCAGAGTGAGGGTGTCGAGTTGGCTGACCGCGGTGAGAGTCGCCGACGTCGGTTGCGCGGACTGATTGAGCAGACGGACCCCGACCGGTTGCTCATCCTCGGTGATCTGGTTCACGCAATCGGTGACCTCTGGGAGAGCGAGCGCACCGAACTGAACGCGCTGTTCGAGATGCTCACCATTCCGGCCACAGTCGTCAAGGGAAATCACGACGCCGAGATCGAACCGTTCCTCACCAGCATCGACCACGACATCACCGTGACTGCGGCGACAGGGATGAGACTGGGGGCAGTCGGGTTTGCACACGGTCACACCTGGCCGGGAACGGACGTTCTCGAAGCCGAGGTCGTCTGCATCGGCCACGAACATCCTGTCGTCAGACTCGAAGACGAGGTCGGCGGAAGTCGATTCGAGCGGGTGTGGCTCCGTGGGGAACTCTCACCGGCACTGTTCGCGGACCACTATGGGAGTGATCTGGATATCGACGGAGAGCTGGTCGTCTTTCCTGCGTTCAACGACCGCTCTGGTGGGACGTGGGTGAACGTCCCCGGACAGGAGTTTCTGTCCCCATTTCTGCCGGACGGACTGTGTGATGGTGAGCTGTATCTGCTCGATGGCACGAGGCTCGGACCGTACGAACGGATATAGATGACTGGCGGAGCTTTCAAACGGCTGAACGTACTAGCATTCAGTATGAGTGTCTCAGGTCCGTGTGAGATATGCACGGTTAGGGAGGTTCGTCACACCTGCAACCGGTGTGCGATGCTCGTCTGTGACCGCCACTACAACGACGAGATAGGGTACTGCGTCGAGTGTACTGCTGAAGTCGGGAGGGTGCGTGAGGGCACAGACGAGGACAACTTGCCAGACGGCGTGGACACCTATCGTTTCTAGTGTCGCTTCAGTCGTGATCTGTTAGATTCTGGTCACAGAGTGCCTTTCCGTTGAGGCTCTTACCAAAGACAGTGACACAGCGGTATCTCTCCAGAAGTTGGGAGGAGCGGCCGTGCAACATGCAGAGGGTGAGTTCAGCAGAGGCCAGTGTACGTTTCAGCGACTCAGCGGCGACCCGCTTCGGTTGAGCGAGCGGGGGTTACCATCGCTACTGCAGTGGCCTGATGTGAGTCTGTTCACCAC
>PUMG01000079.1 GCA_003551265.1 Halovenus sp. | reverse complement strand
CACGCGAGGATTGCCACCAGTTACCTGTTCGACGAGCGCCGACAGTTCCTGTGAGACGGTCGTCTGAAACTCCTCTGGAACTCGCTCACCGGCGAGCCCGTAGGTGAGAATCGCTGCGTGTGCTCGGGCCTGGACTGTCTGCATGTACCGGTCGTGTTCGGTTGGTGTCGTCTCGAAGACGTGATTTCCCCGCTGTTCGAGCGCGCCCCGGAGAAACGCAGTCACCGGGCCTTCACTCTCGACGACCATCGGTACGTTTCCCGGTTCATTCGCCGGTGCGAACAGCGGGTGGAGGCTACAGTGCTCCAGTCCGGGGGCGTGCTCACCCATCGTCTCAACGGGAGCGGTCATCGTTCCGGTGACGTCCACGACAGCGCGTCGTGCCCGGGATGCGTGCTCGGCCAGTGCTGTCGTCGCGGCGGGTATCGGCACGGCAACACAGACGACGTCGAAGCGCTCGTCCGCCAGCGACGACCGTGCCGTAGCGTGTGCCTCTCTTGTCTCCCTCACAGCGTCTCTGGCAACAGTCTCCTGTCGATCGAGATAGGTGACGTGACTGCTTTGTTCCGATCCCGGGAGAGCACTGTTGTCTGTCGCTTCCAGGAATACACGACCGAGCCAGCGTCCCATGGCCCCAGAACCGACGATGAGCACATCCATTGTAACTGAGATAGAGTGTGGACCGGAAAAGCCGTTCGAAAAGGCGAACGTTCGCTTCGCTCGCACGGCTTCCGCTGGTCGCCACGAGAGTGTCCGGGCGTATTGACCACGTCCTCAGAGACTGACGGGAGCAAATCTGCCAGGATTCTCGACCCTCAGTATATGAACCTTGGGGCTCAGTTTCCCTGAGTGCGGCCGGCGAACAGGTATTAGTGTGGCATTCTCGAAGCGCAGACTGATGAGTTCGGAACACACAACCAGGGAGGGTAGTTCACGCGATGACCGCCCTCCGGACACTACGTACGAGCGCGCCCCAGCGCTCAGAGGACAGTCCACGGCTATCATTCTGGTAGCCGTCGTCGCCGCGGTTATCGTCGGTGCTGTCGCCGCCACGCTCCTCTTTGGGCTTCCTGGAGGCGAAGACAACACTGAAGCAGACGGCTCTGTCGCTGTCGTCAGTATCGAGGGTCTCATCGCCGGTTCGATAGATGAGGAACTCGAAGGAGAACTGCGTGACATTCGTGCGGACGACTCTATCGATGCTGTCGTTCTCGAGATGGACACACCAGGTGGTTCGCCCGCGACAACTGAGCGGATGTACAAGTCGATACAGCGAACGAGCGAGGAGAAACCGGTAATCGCGAGCGTTCAGGAGATGAGTGCCTCAGCAGGCTACTACATGATGCTCCCCAGCGAGGAAATCTACGTGCTGCCGACATCGATTGTGGGGAGCGTCGGGGTGAACGCGATGGCCCCGCCAACGTCACCCCCAGTCGAAGGACCGAGCGGTCCGGACAAGGCAGGAGTTCACCCCACTCACGGCTGGGCAGAACTCGAAACCCTCGGTGACATCTTCATCGAGACAGTGATGGAACAGCGCGGCGACCGTATCGAACTCTCCCGCGAGGAGGTTGCCACGGCACAGGTGTTCACCGGCGTCGACTCCGTCGAGAACGGCTACGCCGACGAGATCGGCTCGCTCGACAGAGCTGTTGCCGACGCCGCAGACCGTGCGGGTCTCGAAACCTACACCATCGATAACCGCTCGATTGGCGCACAAGACGACATACCGTTGTTCGCCCAGACAGACTACGGCATGGTCGCCATCCACGACGAGAACCCGACGATTGCAGACGTAGAGGTGCTCGAGTACGCGATGGTGTACGAACCGGCAGTGCCTCACATCGAAGAGCTTGAAGCGGTCACGTCCTCAGGCGTCGAGGAGCTTGCAGCGGAGATTGCCGAACAGGATGCCGCCGAGGAGGAGAGAGGTGAGCAGCCATGAACCGGAACGTCCAGCTCGCTGTCGCGGCGTTCGTCGTAATCGCCGTCGCGGCGTTCGGAATTACTGGCGTTGCACTGCTGTTGACTGACGACGAACCCACAGATGATGACGTCATTGTTGACCTGCCAGACATCGAGAACCCGCAGTACGATGCCGACCGGGTCACCTCCGACAGAACCCCCGGGACGGCCGACATCGAGATGAGCAGCGTCGCGACAGAGAAGACCGTCGTCGTCCACGCCGGGAGCGGACTCACACAGCGTGATATCGCACCGCTGGTCAACGCCCTGATAGCAAACGGACACGAGATAGAACTCGTCGGTCCGACGTTCCAGGATGACTTCGTCGAACCGGTACCAGTCTTCGAGAGCGATGCAGCGGCACAGCAGGGGCAGCCAGATGACTTCGACGAACCAGGAGTCGAGGAGCTGTCCGAAGTCGGTGAGAAACTGGAAGACGCACACGGGTTCGTCAGTCTCGGTGTCGACAGCTACGAGGACGAAGAGCGCGAGGCAATCGCGGAGTTCGTCGAGGACGACGGACACGTGGTGATGGGAATCGACCCAGACCAGGAGTTCTCGATGGGTGGCGGGCTGTCTGATACGTTCAGCGCGCTCGGTGCGTTCACCGAACCGGGATACGTCTACAACCTCGAAGAGAACGACCTGAACTACCAGCGTATCTACGCGACGCCCGCAGGCGACGGCGAACTGACCGCGGGTGTCGGGGAGGTCGTTTTCGACACCGCAACCCCTGTCCAGACTGCCAACCCTGCCGAGGTCCTCGAACCGCTCGACGGGAGCGAACTATCGACGACCCGTGAGGAGACAGATAAGCCGGTACTCGTCCGTGACGGTGGCGTTGCACTCGTCGGCGACACTGGCTTCATGACGCCGGAGAACACCCAGCGTGCGGACAACGACCAGCTCGTCAGCAACATCGCAGACTTCCTCGTCGAGAGCGACCGTGTCGTCGAGGATGATGACGATGAGGACGATGAGGACAACCGGATCCCCGACGACGATGACGAAGCCGACGACGATGACGACGAGGTCGTGACCGTCGCAGTCGGTCCTGACGGTGAGAACGTGTTCGACCCGGCAGTTATCGAAATCGAGCCAGGAACGACTGTCGTGTTCGAGTGGCACTCCGACGGCCACAACCTCGTGCCCGTGTTCCAGCAACCTGACGACCTCGAGTGGGAGGGTGTCGAGGAGATCCAGGACGAGGGCTACGTCCACGAACACACGTTCGAGGAGGACGGCATCCACGAGTACGTCTCCGAACCCCACGAGGAGGAGTTCATGTTCGGGACCATCATCGTCGGTGAGCCCGAACTCGAAGACGAACCGCCGTGACGGAACGCTTATCCGGCACGGACGGAAAGCCCGCGTATGGCAGATAACTCTGACGACGACCCAGAAGAGTCGACAGATGACCTGATGAAACCAGCAGACACCGACGACTCCAGTGAGACTGCAGACGCGAGCGAGGAGTCCACGGACGCTGGCGAGGAGAGCGCAGACGACAGCGAGGCGTCCGACGACGGTGAGAAATCATTCCGCGAGCGTGTCGAGGAGATTCGACAGCAACGCGCCGACCGTGAGGAGGGAGAGAGAGACGACGGTCCACCGGGTCCACCCGAAGAGATGATGGGTGGCATGGGTGGGAACCCCTTCGCACAGATGATGGGCGGAATGATGGGTGGCGGTCCCGGCGGTCCCAGTGGGCCGATGGGTGGTGCTCCTCGCGGCGGTGAGGAACCTGCTCGAAACGACGACGAGATTGTCCGGGAGATACGCCGACTGCGGGACGAGGTCAACGACGTTCGCCGGGCACTCGACCGAATCGCTGACGCGCTCGAAGACTGAGGTTGTCGGACGAAAATCAACGGGGGTTTTTTGCTGAGAGTGTACCGGGCGACCATCTCATTTTTTATCATCCTGGGGTGTACCGGGAGATAAGAGGAGATATAAATGAGCACGATTCGAGAGCCGGAATGGCTGGAT
>PUMG01000055.1 GCA_003551265.1 Halovenus sp. | reverse complement strand
GTCGGTCTCTTCTGGCGCAGACCGACCGCGCGGAGCCGAACTCCGGAGCAACCCATCGCGGAGGAGTGCCGTCTCGACGGCGTCTCTCACCTGCTCGCGGACGCCTTCTTCATCGGCGAACCGAACTTCTAGTTTTCGCGGGTGCACGTTGACGTCGACAGTTGCAGGGTCGACCTCCAGATAGATGACCGCGAATGGGTACCGGTCCGGTCCCAGCTGTGTGTCGTAGGCGTCGACGACCGCGTCGCGGACGGTGCTGGCGGTGACGTAGCGGCCGTTGACGAACGTCGTGAGATAGTCTCGGGTTGCCCGGTTCGTCTCCGGATGACTCACCAGACCGCGAACCGATTCGAGTGGCCCGTCTGGCGACTCTGAGGGCTCTTCGTCACCGGTGTCTGTTTCGATGGAGCGCATCGCTTCGGCGACCTCCCGGCCGTACACAGACAGCACCGTCTCGCGGAGGTCACCGGTGCCGTTGGTGGCGAACGTCTCGCGACCATCGTGTTCGAGAGTCACCGCAACGTCCGGATTCGCCAGCGCGTAACTCGTCGTGACTGTGTTGACGTGGGCGAACTCGGTCGACTCCTGTTTGAGGTACTTTCGACGTGCCGGGACGTTGTAAAAGAGGTCCTGCACCTCGACGGTGGTTCCCGGTGGTCGGCCTGCAGGGGAGACGTCGGTGATTTCACCACCCTCGACGGTGAGTTCGCTTCCCTGTGACCCATCACGGGGGCTGGACGTGATACGGGTACGGGAGACGGCACCGATTGCGTGGAGTGCCTCGCCGCGAAAACCGAGCGTCCCGACGCCGGATTCGAGGTCGTCGATGTCGCGTATCTTGCTCGTGGTGTGCTTCTCGACGGCGCGCGTGAGCGCTTCGCGTGTCATCCCACTCCCGTCGTCGCTCACCCGGATTCCTTCGGTGCCGCCGCGTTCGACGGCAACCGTCACCCGCGAAGCACCGGCATCGATGCTGTTTTCGAGGAGTTCTTTCACCACCGACGCTGGCCGTTCGACGACCTCCCCTGCTGCGATTCGCTCGACCGTCTTCGGGTCGAGTTGGTGTATCTCCGGCGTCGACATTTCTCTGCGCTGCTGTAACAGTGGCGGTGACTTGAGACTGGCGGACACATCCGACAGATTCCGAAGTGCTCGGCTGTTACATTTGAAAAAACATAACCCCGAGGGGTACGAAGTGTCGACTGATGCCCACAGTAGAATACCTCAACTACGAAGTGATCGACGACAAGGGATGGGACATGTACGACGCGGACGTCTTCGAGGACGCGGCTGATGCCGGTCTCGATGACGAGGACTACGGAACGCTGGAAGTGAACCCCGGCGAGTACATCCTCGAAGCCGCCGAAGCACAGGGCTACGACTGGCCGTTCTCGTGTCGCGCCGGTGCGTGTGCGAACTGCGCTGCTATCGTCGTCGACGGCGAGATCAACATGGACATGCAGCAGATTCTCTCCGACGAAGAAGTCGACGAGAAGAACGTCCGCCTGACCTGTATCGGCACCGCCGAAACCGACGAGGTCAAAATCGTCTACAACGCCAAACACCTCGACTACCTCCAGAACCGCGTCATCTGAGCGCGACGCATCCGGTGGAGCAGTACACCGTATTGTTGCAGTTTTCTACAGCCAGTTTCTGCCGACGTACTCGAGGACAACTTCTGACTGATCAATAGACGCTGCTATTTCGTGAACGGCATCTCCCCCTCACGCGTCGACAGCGTCTGGTCACGCTGAAAGAGGACTCCTGCTGTGGCTTCGACATCAAACTCGGTAATTCCCGCACGATTCGCTTCGTTACCTGGCTCATACGAGAACTATGCCGGCATCATACTTGAACATCGGGATGACGTACGATACTCCCTGTCAGCCCCGCGTCACCACTCCTGTCGTTGTGGCTCACCCTCTTCATAGCCGAGAGAGCGTGCAACCAGTTGCGCTGACGCCCGTCTGAGTCGGCCGCTCACTGCCGTCGGCGAGATGCCCAACACCGCGCCGAGTTCTTCCAGTGATGTCTCGCGTGGTTCGTCGTAGTAGCCGTGTTCGTAGGCTGCAACCAGCGCCTCCATCTGAGACTCGGTCAGTTCGAGTCCGTTGTGGGTGTGCTCGGTGTGTTGCTGGTTGATTTCGAGAACCTCGAACGTGATGTCGTTCGCACTGGCGTGTTCGTAGAGGTCGTACAGCGTGGCGTGGTCGGGAAACTGCAACTCGACGAGCCAGCCGTCATCCGCGCTCTTCGACTCCAGCATGAGCCCATCGCGCTCGACAACCGCCGAAGAGATGAGCTTCGATTCGTCGCTGTATCTGATGCGATACGTCCGGCTGTTCCCCTCGGTCCAGACCGGTGTGAACGATTCGACGGTGTGGTCCTCGGCGAGTGCGTCTTCGACAGTTTCGAAGTCGGTGGCACGAATCTCGAACCAGTAGCCGCTCTGGTTCGGTGCAGTGCTCGCATCCGGCACGACAGCAATCTCGGCATCTTCGAGTGACTGGATGGTAGGCACCAGCCCGATGTCCGTGTCTGAGACGTACACTGTTGTCGAGATTGCCATGTGAGTTCACCAGGTGAGTCCCTGATAGACGATTCCATCACGACGGGTGACGACTCGACGACCGTCCACAACGACTGGATTCGCCATCTGGTCGAACTCCGTGTCGAGTGTCTCGAACTCCTCCCAGTCCGTGACGACGACCGCGCCATGAGCATCCTCAAGCGCTTCCCGAGCCGATTCTGTGGCTTCGAACTCGACATCGGGGTAGCGCTCGCGCATATCCGATGTCGCAACAGGGTCGTACGCGACGACGGACGCACCGCGTTCGTTGAGTCCCTCGATGACGGGGACCGCCCGTGAGTTGCGTGTGTCGTCGGTTCCGGGCTTGAACGAGAGACCGAGGACGGCCACCCGTTTTCCGTCGACGTCGACGTGCTCGTCGAGCAAGGAGAGCAGGCGTGCTGGCTGGCGCTCGTTTCGATCTCTGACGGCGTCGAGGACGACCGGTTCGACACCAGACTCGCGGGCCGCCGCGACGAGTGCTGCGGTGTCTTTCGGCAGACAGCTCCCACCCCAACCAACTCCCGACTGGAGGAACTTCTCGCTGATGCGCGCGTCGAGTCCCAGTGCGTTGGCGACCTCGTAGCTATCGACACCGTACTCCCTGGAGATGACGCCGAGTTCGTTGATGAGGCTGACTTTCGCTGCGAGGAACGCGTTGTTCGCGTACTTTATCATCATCGCCTCTCGCGTTCCCGTCTCGACGACTGGCACATCCCCTCCGGCGGCCTCGATAACCGGGGCGTACAGCGCGTTCAGACGCTCGCGTGCCAGTGCCGAGTCCGTCCCGATGACGATTCTGTCAGGTGAACGAAAGTCGGCAACTGCGCTTCCCTCACGCAGGAACTCGGGGTTCGTTGCGACGTGAACTCTCTCTTCACCACTCGACCCTGTGGCGGCTTCGAGACGAGGGACGAGTCTGTCTTCGACGACGCCCGGGAGGACGGTGCTTTTCACCGCGACGACGTGTGGCTCGTCTTTCTCGGCGAGTGCACCACCGAGACTCTCGGTCCCTGCCTCCAGTATCGAGGAGTCGATGCTTCCGTCCGCCTTCGACGGCGTTGGGAGCGCGAGTATCGTGACGTCGGTGTCACAGACAGCATCGTACGCCGTCGTGGCACGGATTCTGTCACCGCCGTAGCGGGCAACGAGTTCGTCGAGACCCGGTTCGTGAACTGGTGCCTCGCCAGCGTTTACTGCCTCGACGACGGACTCGTCGATGTCGACGTTCGTGACGCGGTGGCCGACATCCGCGAGACAGGCCGCGACTGTCGTCCCGACGTAGCCCGACCCGATGATGCTGACGTCCATACCAGTACACGAACGCTATTGGGACGTTACAGTTTCGGTCGACACAGCCGACAGTACAGGTACGATAATCCCTATCTTATTTGAGTT
>PUMG01000185.1 GCA_003551265.1 Halovenus sp. | reverse complement strand
TGTCGAGGACCAAACGTCGATTCCGTTTCCTACCGTCCTCGGTGCTGTAGATGCTCATGAAACCCTACCTGCTCCGTACTTCCTGATGGAGAGCGTCAATGGTATAAAAGTACCAAAACGGGAGATTGGAGAACTATCGGATAAGGCGCTCAAACGCATGTCTCGTCAGACGGGGAGATACCTTGCTGAACTCCACTCGTTGGACGGACCGGAGGGTTACGGACAAGTCGATATCGTTCCATCGCAGTCTCTTGAAGGTGGTCGACCATCCGTCGACCTCAATCAGTTGACCATCACTGACCTCCAAGGAGGTTCGTCAACCGATAGTAACGAATGGCCAGCTGTCCTCCGGATGTGGGCTGAGAACACGCTTGAAAGGCATGTATCGACCAGATTCGAAGATATGACTGAGGAGATTCGCTCGATCGTCCTTGAACGTATTGAATCGATGGAAGGACCATTCCGTCCAGTTCTCGGACGTATCGACCACGGCCTTCACAACCTCCTACTTGAGCCCGAAACAGGCGCTATCACCGGCATGATCGATTGGGCGTTCACTCTCTCGGTCCCGGGTGCGTACGATCTCGTCTGTGTGGAGGCCAACCTCTCATTGGGTCCTTGGTCAATTCATTCGGCCACGCCGGACCGCCGCCAGTTGATTAGGACGAATCTGCTTGAAGGATATCAAGAAATTGGACAGTCCGTTATCGTCGATCAGTTCCAACAACATCATGCAACGTATGAACTATTAGCCCTGCTCAGAGCAATGAATCACCTTGATCTGGTGACCGAATTTGTGATGCCAGATGCGACTGATGAACAAGTCAACGCAACCGCCCAAAAGTACCGCAACTTAGTCACAGACTTGTCCGAGTGACAGCTATCAGTCATGGATTGATGCTGAATGTTCACCCTGCATCTTGTAGTGAGTATTCGGCCTCCCGCATTGATTACGCTCACTCGTGCAACATTCGTGCATTGTATTCAGCACCCGGAATATGACTGATTTCTGCTAATATAGGTCCTCACCGGCCACTACTTACCCTGTACTGAGCAAAAGCCACTGACACCGATCCTTTTTGTTCCCATAATTTGTTCACGCCTCTACAAATACAAAAAGCAACTGTCGTGTCCAGTCGACCCTCCCACGAAGGTCACGCGTCGGTGAGACGTTCGGCGATCTCGTTCGCCTCGCGGATACGGCTCGGAATCCCCATGCGTGCGGTGTAGTTCGTGGCGAGCGTCACTCCGTCGGGTACCGAGAGTGAGTCGAGCGCCCACCAGGACTGGTCCCACGACGGAAAGCCGACGTCGAGACGTTCGACAGCGATGACTGAGGCGGGTGCGCCGACGCCATGTTCGACCTCTTGACGCGCAATATCTCCGAGCACCTCGTCGGGTTCGTCGACGATGTCAGGCTCGTGCATTCCACCGAGAAACGCCGTCTGGACACCGTCACGGTCGAACATCCGCGAGTTCCACGAGACTCCGAGTGTGTGCAGGTCCTCACCGTAGCCCACCTGATAACCCTTTCCTCGCCAGTCGTGGTTCGACCGCAAGAACACGAGCGCGAGTGGGTTGTACCGTAATTCGTCGAGTTTGTCAGCCCCGTCGACGACATCTGCGAGAATGTCAGCGGTGACGCTTGCAGGCGTCGTCAGCACGACGTCGTCAACCTCGTAGCTCCCGTCAGGCGTTTCGAGACGGTACGGGCCATCAGAATCCTCCTCCGCTTCGAGGGGTTCGATGCTCGTCACTGGTGTTTCGAGTTCGATACGGTCGCTGTAGTGTTCGTAGAGACCGTTTGGGAGCGCCTGGTTTCCGCTTTCGAAGGTGACCGGGGGGGATTCGTGGCCCTGTCCGACGCGCTGTCTGAACGCCTGCAGGAAGCTTCCTGCCTGCTGTTCACGTTTCATCAGGCCGTCGAGGGCGAACGCGGCGGGCATCGCTGCCGGGTCGGAGCCGTAGATACCGCCGTAGAGCGGGCCGATGAACTTCTCGTAGGCTTCCCAGCCGAACTTGCGGACGAACAGCTCTGCGGCCGTCTCCTGAGCCATCCCCGGTCGGGTCAGCGGTTCGGCGAGCATCCGGAGCTTACCGGGCCACGAGAGCAGGTCGGTCGTGACGAACTCCTCGACCGAGAGCGGTGCGCGGCCGAGCGACCCGTCGGCGTAGACGTACAGTCCTTCCTCGCGAGCCTCGATGAACTCGTCACCAACACCCGCAACGTCTGCGAGTTCGACCACACTGGGAGTCTTGCGCAGTCGCTGGGGACCGACCTCCAGCACGTGACCATCGACAGTTCGTGTCGAGATGACGCCACCCGGTTCGCTTGCAGCTTCGAGCGTGATGCTGTCGACGCCACGCTCGGCAAGCGCGTGCGTGAGGGCGAGACCCGTGATTCCCGCGCCGACGATGCCGACGCTGTGGTGGTGTGCAGTCATCGCTCTGGTTCACTCCAGTGGTGCGTTCAGACACATCGTGCCCGGCTCATCGCGGCAGTGACACTGTCGGAACTGGTAGTAGCCCGGTTCGAAATCAGCGAGAAACGGCTCGACGAGGTCGGCGAACACCGCTCCCAGGCGCTCGTCGTCGTGGGGGATGGGCACGCGGTAGAACTCCTGGTCCTCGTCGATGGCGTCCTCGAACAGCTCGATGTCGAGTTCCGAGAGCGTTTCGCTCTGTTCGTGCAGGAAGCTGACTGGGTCGACCACTACCCGGTCGTGGTCGAGGTCCGCGACGAGGTCTTCAGTCTCGGGTTCCGTCCACGGGATGTCTCGGTTCGAGTGGTTCTGGTAGCCGAGGTGGTAGGAGTCGATACCAGCCAGCGAGGCAACCACCTCACAGAACTCCGTGACGTAGATGTCGTATCGACTTCCCTCTTCGAGGTAGTGTGTTGGCGTCCCGTGTGCGGAGAAGACGAACGCAGTGTCGGAATCGTTCGCGTCGAGGTCGTGTTCGTCGAGAAACGACGTTATAGCCTCCGCTCGCACTCGGTTGTAGGTGGGATGTCTGTGCCAGCCGGTGATACCGTTCACCTCGACCTCCCAGTCGAGTTCGTCGACGGCAGCCTCGAGTTCGTCGAGCGCGAGGACGTTCGTCGACGGACCACACAGCGGGTAAATCGGCAGTCCGACGAGCTGTTCGACGCCGTCGTCACGCGCCGCACGGACGGCATCCTCGATGAACGGTTCGGTGTACTGCATTCCGTTGTACGTCTGCACGTTGTAACCCCGTTCTGTGAGAGCTGCTTCGAGCAACTCGGCCTGCCTCGCAGCCTGTTCGTTGAGGGGTGAGCCGCCGATTGCCTCGTACTCCTCAATGAGGGCTGGTGCACGGCGAGTGGCGAGCTGTCTCGCTCGCTCGCGGGCGGACTCTTCGCCGTCTGCGTCCTCGAGGTCGGCGTTCGCATAGAAGATACGTTCGAGGTACTCGACGACACGGTCACGCGCTGGCTCTGCTGGCTCGCCGAAGTTCAACAGTGCAATCCCTGTGTCCATATCGAGGCTTGGACCATATCCACGTATGTCTATCGCTTGTTCTCAGCCTGCAGGGACGAGTACATCGCTCGTCTGTCGGTTGTCCGCTCTGTGCCAGTCAGTCCGAGATAGCGAGAGTAAGCACCCAGATGACTTCGGCAGTCACCCATAAGTACGGAATAACAATCTGAGTCTCGGACGCCAGGTGTACTATGGCAAACGAACCACCCCAGCGGAGTCGAAGATGGCTGCTCAAAGCCGGTGGCGTCGCAGTGACTCTGTCGATTGCAGGATGTCTCGGTGACGACGACGATGACGATGACATCGCAGACGACGTGGTCGACGACCCGATGGACGACCCTGAGGACGATCCGGAAGATGACCCAATGGACGATCCTGAGGACGACCCAGAAGATGACCCTGAGGACGATCCGATGGACGACCCAGAAGATGACCCGGAAGATGATCCGATGGACGACCCAGAAGATGACCCGGAAGA
>PUMG01000012.1 GCA_003551265.1 Halovenus sp. | reverse complement strand
GCTGGTGGTCCGTTCGACTCTGGCGTTCGTACTCACGCCGTGACCGGAGTTCCACGCGCTCGTAACGGTCGTCCAGCATCTCCAGTAACGAACGAACTCCGTACTCTGGTGGAAGTTCGATGACGAGTGTCCCCCGTTCAGGTTCCGCACTCGCGCTGGTAACTGCGGCGCCGTACTCCGCGAGATCGATAAATGGTGAAGCCGACTCGACAGTGACTGCGAGCGTCTGGGTACTGTTGCGTTTCGCAATCTCCCGCACACTCTCGACGAGCGACAGAGCAGAAACGTTGGACACAGCCGCAGCCTTCGTTTGAACGTTTAAGAACAGTTCGTGCGTGCCGTCGTCACTGGTCATTCCGATGTACTCAACCTCACCGCCCACCGCATCGGCAACCGCGGCGAGCGAAAACGTACTGTCTTGCACCTCGATTGTTACTTCGACGATAGTATCCGTCGCGAGAATCTTGGTCGTCTCGATGGCGTTCAGACGAGTCGCAATCATCGTCCCAATAGAGGCGAACAGCTGCTGTTCGCGGCGGTCGAGTGCTTCGATTCCTTCACCGTAGACGCCAAGTACACCGTAGTTCTTCTCACCGTAGACAACAGGAACGACGACGAGGCGTCTCGCGTCCATCGAAACCGGGGTAAGAAACTCGGCATCGGGGCTCTCGACCGAACACAGCTGTAACTCATCTGATTCGACAGCTGTCCGGACTGCCTCTGGCGCAGATTCGACGGGTATCGACGACGGAGTGTGCTGGGAGGCGCCGGCTCTCGCCTCGATTTCGAGGTCGTCTCCGGGTGGACTCACCGACCCGAACCAGCTCGCGACGTACCCGTCGGTGTTGACGATCTCGTCACACACCTGCTGGACAATGAGCGGTCGTCGCTGTTCTTCGACCAGAATTCGGGTGATGTCGTTCACGAGTCCGTTGACACGGCTCAGAATGCGACGCAGTGCCTGTTTCTCCTCGGTGAGTCTCGTGGCTCGCTCGAGAGCGAGTTCCTCGGCGTTTTTCCGGCTCGTAACGTCGTTCTGAAACCCGACGTAGAGCAATAACTCCCCGTGTGGGTCGTGAATCGGTGCCATCGTCAACTCGTTCCAGAACGGCGTTCCATCCCGTCGGTAGTTCCGCAACTCGACGGTGACTGAGGTCTCGTTCTCGAACGCAGTTGCGAGCGTGCGAACGGTCTCCGGGTCCGTTTCTGGTCCCTGCAGTATCCGTGGGTTCCGTCCCAGCACCTCTTCGCGGTCGTACCCGGTGATTTCCTCCCACGCATCGTTGACGTACACCAGCGGATAATCCGGCAGCGACGGGTCGCAGATGCTGACTCCCATAGGGGCATCGTTGATTGCTCGGACTATCTCTGCTGGACGCGGTGTATGGTCCGTGACATCGCGCTGTCTCGGTAACGCTGCTACAGGCGAGGTCAGGTCAGTAATCTCCTCGATGAGACGTGTTATCGAGTGCCCCCCGTTCCGCGAGACGAATCGGTCGACTCCTGCTGTGAACGCGTCACTCGCAACAGAGTCTTCGACATCCGCGTACAGGACGAACGGCGTCTGTTCGTCGATCGAGCGCACAGCATGGAACAGCGCCAGGCCGTCGTCTCCCGTAAGGGCGTAGGTGCTCACCAGACAGTCAAACTCTCCTTTCGCAACCGTCGCGACTGCCGCTGTTGCGCTGGTAACTGTTGTCACCTCCAGTCCTGCGTCGCGGAGCAACCCCGAAATCTCCTCCCCAGTCACCTCAGGAGCGGCCAGCAGTGTATGCGTTTCGTTCATAGCCGGGCGTACGGACGAACCCCAGATAAACGTTGTTAGAGATGGGCAGACTAGTCAGGTATACTAGGAGGTACTAGTGTGAAAGTGAATTTAGATTATAATTATTGCGTGTACAGACCTCACGAAAGACGTTTTCAAGGTTTAAAACCAGTATTGGCGCATTTTCTGCGCTCGTCACAGCTCACCCCATTATGTTTTATGAATGTCACGAATGTCCAAACTAGTAAGGACTCGTCTTGATTTAAATAGAGATACAACGGGTTACCGTAGACATGATACCAACAGATGCGCTGTTTGCACAGCTCCTGGCTGCGATGCCACTGGAAATGACCCAACAGGAAATATTCGAACACGTCTTCGACGACCCACTACTGGCGAGTTCGTTCGTGGTGAACATCGCACTCGCAGGGTTCACAATTCTCGCCATCGTGTATCTCGGGCGGAACCTGACCGATCCGCGAGTAAAACTCATCGCCATCTCGACAATGCTGATTTCGGTCGTTTCGATTTCGAGTTACACCGGACTCACGTCGGGTCTCACACTGAGTTTCATCGAGATGCCCGCAGGCCACGCCGAGGAGGGTAATGAAGTGCTCACAATGTGGGGTCGCTACCTGACGTGGACGTTCTCAACGCCGTTCATCCTGCTCTCGCTCGGTCTCATTGCGGGGTCGAACTGGACGAAGATCGGTACCTCGATCGCGTTCACGATTGCAATGTGTGTGACGGGGCTCGCTGCGGCGTTGACAACATCCTCGCTGCTCATGCGCTGGTGGTGGTTCGCCATTAGCAGCATCTTCTTCCTCGTCATCGTCTACATCATCTTCGCCGAGTGGACCAGCGACGCGGCGGCGACTGGAACATCAGACATCTTCAACACGCTGAAGTGGCTGACCGTCATTGGTTGGTTCGGCTACCCGATTCTCTGGGCTCTCGGCGTGGAAGGGTTCGCCCTGCTCGAAGTTGGGCTCACCTCCTGGGGTTACAGCATCCTCGACATCATCACGAAGTACATCGTGACGCTGCTCATCATGCTGTACCTCGTCAAAGAAGGTGACGCTATCACAGGCGGTCTCTCATACGGGTCGACGAGACCGACGTCGGACGCCGCCCCCGCCGACGACTGAGACGGACAAAAACCTGCGACCTGTCCCCGCCGATATCGTTCACGCTTCGAGTCGAGCCTTCGTATTCTCGAGCGTCGACCGCAGTTCGCGCTCGTTATATATACGGACGAACGGTTCCGCGACCGCAGCGAGTACTCGTCCCGGCAGGTCGTACTCGGCGCTGTAGGTCACTGTTGTCCCGTCGTCTGCCGGTTCCGTTTCGATGGTTATCTCTCCGGTGAGGTCACCACGCATCTCGAAGTGCATCAGCCTGTTCTCCTCGTGTGTTTGCTCGACGAGTTCACCCTCCAGTGAGATTCCTGCCATCGTGTACGTGTGCTCGACACGCTTTCCACCGTTGTCGAGTCGGTCGACGTTTCGAACTGATGCCAGACTCGGTGTTACCTCTGCGTGATTGTGTGGATCGTCGAGATACGTGTACACCTCTTCGACCGGTGCGTCGATGTGGACCGTGTGGTCGACTGTGACCATGTGCATTGTTTCGACCGTCAGAGTAATATAGTTTCATACTGGTCAGGTCCATTGGATTTCTGATAAATAACCATACCAGTCAGGCACAGTGTTAAGATGGAAACAGCCAGTAGCTGTGAACGAGCAAAATCGTCCAATTCGATGAGACCAACCACAGACACCCACGAGACAGATGCAAAGTAGCCTGAAACGAGACCTCGGTCTGTCGGAGACGTTCGCTATCGCCGTCGGTGCAATGATCGGCTCTGGCATCTTCATTCTCCCCGGTATCGCGTGGGTGCTCGCTGGACCAGCAGCAGTGGCAGCGTTCGTAATCGCGGCGGTTCTGGTGCTCCCCGCGGCGCTCGCAGTTGCCGAGATGTCGACGGCAATGCCCGAAGACGGCGGACCGTACCTGTACGTCGAACGCAGTATGGGCCCGCTTCTTGGCACTATTGCCGGCGTTGGAACCTGGCTGATGCTCTCACTCAAAAGCGCCCTCGCACTGGTTGGCGGCGTCCCGTACCTCGTCTACGTGAGTCCGGGTCTCGAACAGTTCATCTTGCCTCTCGCCGTGGGCCTCGCTATTCTGTTCACCGTAGTCAATCTCGTGAGTGCGGAAGGGTCAGGAAAACTGCAGTTCGT
>PUMG01000315.1 GCA_003551265.1 Halovenus sp. | reverse complement strand
TGAAACGTCACGTAGACAGTCGCTGCTATCACGAAACGAGACGAAATTACGCTAGCGGTCAACCGCTTATATGATGGGAGGAGTTGTAGAGTGGAGTGAGGAGATCCACCATGTCGAACGCGTCTCAGATTGGCAGGGATTCGACCCCGTTCATCCACCAGTTGGGTGAGCAGTCACGACGAGTCATTGAGTTACCCGTCAAGTTCGTCGGGTTCTGGACAGCAATCGTTGGTCCGTTCGTCCTGCTCGGTCTGATCGGTGCTGGCATGGCACAGCAGTACCCCCTACTGCTGGCTGGCCTGCTGGTAGCGAATCTCGTCGGACTTGTCGCTGGACGCGATTACAAACGGTAGGACGTGTCTGGTGGACAGCTCCTCGATTTGTCAGCCAGTCCGGGCCTTACACGGCCCGAATCCCGCATTACCCGGGCTACACACCCGGGTTCCCCTGCACTTTACCTCCCGAGAGAACTCTGTGAGTGTCCTTTGTCCGACAGTATAAGATGCTCTCACTCCAACAGCGTGCATGCGCGTCGTCTCACTGCTTCCATCGGCAACCGAGATGTTGTACGCACTCGGTGTCGAACCGGTCGGTGTCTCTCACGAGTGTGACTACCCGCCTGCGGCGAAGAACCTGCCCTCGGTCATCGACACACGAATTGACCCCACCACATCGAGCATCGATATAAACGAGCAGGTGACCGAAGCGGTACAGACTGGAGGCGTCTACGAAATAGACCGGGAGACACTGGCCGCACTCGACCCCGACATCATCGTTTCACAGGGCGTCTGTGACGTCTGTGCGGTCGACGACGCACAGATTCGCCAGACCGTTCTCGACCTCGAACTCGACGCGGAAATCGTCACGACTGACCCACACAACCTCGAAGACGTCTTCGAGGATATCGAGCGACTCGGAAACGCACTTTCGCGTGAGGAACGCGCCGCTAGCGTACTCGAAGAACTCCGGAGACGGGTCGAGCAAGTCGAACGTGCGACCTCAAACGACACCGCAGATGGGCCGCGAGTGGCGGTGTTCGACTGGGTCGACCCCGTCATGGTTGCTGGTCACTGGATTCCCGACATGGTTGAGCGCTGTGGCGCGGCGTACGGACTCGCAGACCCGGGTGAGCGCTCCCGACCGCGCGAGTGGCGTGAGATTCGAACCTACGACCCGGAAGTGGTCGTGCTCGCTCCGTGTGGCTTCGGTCTCGACCAGACGTTCGAAGACCTCAACGCAGTGACCCAACGCGAGGGCTGGGAAGCGATTGCCGCCGTCGAGACAGGGCAGGTCTATGTGATGGACGGCCACCACTACGTGAACCGGCCGGGTCCACGGCTCGTGGATACCCTCGAACTACTCGCCGCAACTATCTTCCCCGACACTGTCGACGCACCCGAAACACCGGGCGATGCTGTTCGCTCCGTCAGTACCAGCCGCCAGTCGCGTGTGATGAAATGACAACTCAAACGGACATCGAAACGATGTTTTTTATACGATACCGACGCAACGCGACGCAGCAATGCAACGCGTACTGTGGGCAGGGGTGCTGATAGGGCTTTTCGGTGCAGGGCTGGTCACCCTCGGGTTCGCAACAGCAGGTGGGGAGATGGTAACGGATTCGACAGCGTCGGGTCCGCTGGCGGATGCGGGACTCGACCAGACGGCCGACAGGTGGACGACCGTATACCTTGACGCCGGGGGATCAGTCGCACCGGATGGGGACATCACGAACTACGAGTGGTCAATCGAGACGCCAGGTGGGGACAGTATCAAGCCGTCGTGTGTCGACTGTGTTCGGTCGACGTTCGTCGCAGCGGAAGTCGGGGTGTATGCGGTGTCAGTGGCCGTGACAGACGACAGCAACCGAACCGACACAGACACGCTGTACGTCACGGTCGAAGAGCGCGACGTTCCGGAGGCAACTCTCGACGGCCCAGATTCAGTGTCTGTCGGTGAGAACGGCACGTTCACACTCGACGGAGTGGCAGGAGAGGAGCAGCTGTGGTCGGCGCTGTGGCAGGTTGATGGTGCGTATCACGACAGCGAGCATCTCGGCGGCGAGAACTCGGTCGTGCTGGAGACGAACGTGACGTTCGACGACCCCGGCGTTCACGAGGTCACGGGGACCGTCGACGACGAGGTAGGGTTCCAGGCGAGCGACAGCGTCGAGGTGACTGCCACGACAGACGGCCCCCACTTCGCGGTCGCCGTAACGAATACGTCGACGCCCGTCTTCGAGGGTGAGTCGTTGTTCGTGAACGCCACCATCTCGAACGTCGGCGGCAAGAGCGCAACGCAGTCGGTCTGGTTGGCACACGACGACGGGACAGTGCTCGACGTGCTCGAGGGGGTGTCGCTCGAGGCGGGTGAAGACGAGAACGTGATGCTGGAGTGGGAGACAGACGCTGGCGATGCAGGAGCGTACGACCTCGGCGTGCACAGCGAGGACGACACCGACACCACCACGGCGACAGTCGAGGGGTCGTCCTCGGGCGAGCCGGAGTTTCTCGTCGAGTATCTTCAATCGCCACCCGAACGCGTTGACCCAGGGGAGACCGTCCAGCCCACCGTTCGAGTGACGAACAACGGTTCGGACGAAGGCACACAGGCAGTGACGCTGGTCGACATTCACGGGACGCCCGCAGCGAGTGTCGACCTGACGCTCGAAGCAGGTGCGGATGAGGATGTGACGACGTTGTCGTGGGAGACAACGGAGTCGGATGTGGGCGTCGGGAATCTGAGTGTGTACACCGAAGACGATCAGGCGAGCGAGGAGTTGATGGTCGGGTCGCCACCGTCGTTCGAGGTCGGGTACGAGGGTCACAGCGACTTCGGTCCCGAGGAGTACTGGAACGACACGCTCTACTACGGTGTGTACGTCGAAAACACGGGTGATTTTGAGGACACACAGACGATCGAGTTCAACCTCACGGACTGGGACTGGGGGCACAAGACGATTCCGTCGGACTACCAGCCGATCGACGAGAAAGAGCTGACGCTGGAGGCGGGCGAGTTCGAACTCATCGATTTCGCCTGGAAAGAGGCGGCACACGAACTGGCGATTCACTGTGACGACCTGTGGTTCTGTAGTGGTGACTTCTATCAGTTCAGACGTGGCTACGTGGAGGTGACGAGCGACGACGACCGTGTTGACAGACAAGTCATCCCACAGCTCGGTCCACCACCCGAAGAACGGATGCTCGGATTCATCGAAAGCTGGCGAGGAAGCACCCTCGACGCCGAAGTCGATGGAGAAGGGTTCGTCGACGCTATCGTTGTGAGTGGTGATGAAAACAACACCGAAGACTTCGACGAAGGAAGCACGGATGTTGCTGGCCACGCGTACGTGAACAACACTCGGCACTTTATTGGGCCTGATGGCCAGATTGAAGGAGTTGGTGACAACCAACTTGAAAAAATTGATGAGGTGTGCTTCGGCTTCGGTGACGGTGTGATGGGAGACATCAGTGACGAGGATATAGACGGTCCTGACAGCCTCCCGTATATGCCACAGAACGCATACCGATGTGATGAGCCATAAAAAAAGTGGCGCGTGCGAGAAACGCGCGCGAGGGATGAGGAGCGCAACGGAGTGAGCACCGCAATCGGTTGGGGAGGGTGTGGTCAATAAGAAGGAGCTGTTCCGGATAGTCTTGCTCCTTTTGAACCAAGCGTAACGTTTGGACACGTCATCGATGTAGCGAACAGCAAGCAAGCCCCGACCGGCTACACTCCCGGGATTTGCTCACGGCTCCGCCGTTCGCTTTCGAGGGCTCCCGTTGGTCGCCCTCGTACTCGCTGCGCTCCTCGGCCTCCGGCCTGTGATGCTTGCATCGTCCGGGTTTGTGTAGCCGGTCGCCCCTTCCAACCCCACCCAATATCGGCTGACCAACCAGGCTATGCGGGTGGGATCGAAAGGGGCGAGGCTCTCGGCGAAGGCGGACCCCTCAAGTACCGCAGCGTGGGTCCCCCGAGTCGAGAGCCTCGGGGCTTTCTTGCTGTCTGTAC
>PUMG01000339.1 GCA_003551265.1 Halovenus sp. | reverse complement strand
CAGCGGCGTGGTCGATGTCATCACTCACACACGCAGGGACCGTGCCGATGGGTTCGTCCGTTATGGGTGTTCGAACCTGGAGGGGTTGACGGTCGCCAGTCGTCTGAACGCGCCTCGCGAGGGTTTCGAGAAACGTGGAGGAGAGTTGCGTATCCTCGTACACCGGCGGGTCTGTCGACAGTGACATACAGGTGTGTTTGGTCCGACGGTATAAAGATGACAGTTTGAACCGCTTTCGTCTCGATGTTCTGTTCTCAAGGTGTAATTTTATACCCCGACGCACCCAACAGGAACGTGCAATGGTGTTCAAGAAAATCACGCTGATAGGCACGAGCGATGAATCGTTCGAGGATGCAGTGGACGACGCAATCGAGCGCGCGGAGACAACACTGGAGAACGTTCACTGGGTGGAAGTAGACGAACTGGGTGTAGAAGTGGCAACAGCCGACCACCGGGAGTACCAGGCAGAGGTCACTATCGCGTTCCAACTCGAAGACTGACGGGAAAAAACTCTGGCGGTGTTTCACCAGCCAGTATCTCAGGTTCGGAAACTCTCGCCACAGCCACACTCGCTGATGACGTTCGGGTTTTCGACGTGGAAGCCTGCACCCTGCAGGCCGCCCTCGTAGTCGAGTACCGAGCCACCGATGTAGTTGATGCTCGCTGGGTCGACAAACACCCGAAGGCCGTGGTGTTCGAAGATGGTGTCGTCCTCTTCTGGCTCGTCGTCGAAGCGCATTCCGTACGAGAGTCCGGCACAGCCGCCTTGCTGAACGTAGAGACGCAGCCCAGAAACATCTGTATCCAGGCCTTCGCCCTCGAGGAGCGAAAGCGCCTCCGTGGCTGCCTGCTCCGTCACGGAGATACGTGCCTCCTGTGGTGTGTCCTCGGTCGTACTCATACCTCCCTGTACTCGCTGGACGATGTTAACTCTTACAGGTCAATGTTCGTCGACACCGACGAGTCGGCGTAGCGCTCGTCGACACTGGTGAGTCCGCGTAGCGCTCGTCCACATCTGTGAGTCGGCGCGGTATCACTCATCCTCGGGATGGAACTCGTACTCGATGGTGACGTGAGCTGAGACGGTGACGTCGCCTGCCTGAATGTCGGTCGCAACAGCGTCGTCAGCCATCGCGGCAGCTTCGAGGTTGAACGAGCGCGAGAACGGTGAGACGTTCGTGTCTGCAGTTTCGATAGACACCGGGTCGCCAACTGAGACACCTGCTGCGGTCGCATACAGCTGTGTCTCCTCGCGTGCGCCTTCGACTGCCCGCTCGACCGCGTCGTCGTACAGCTCTTCGCGGCGCTCTTCGGTGAGGGTAAAGTTGATGCTTCGAATCTCGTCCGCCTCTGAATCCGCAACGCTGTCTATTGTCTCGCCGACTGCATCCGGGTCGTCTATCTCGAGCGTATAGCGGTGTTCGCCCTCGTAGCGGTTCCTGCGTGAGCTCTCTCTGAGCGAGTAGTTCGCCGTCGTTACCTCGTCTTCGGAGAAGTCAGCGTCGGCAAGGTCGTCCATCAACTGGTCGCTTCGCTGTGCGAGTTCCTCGACGACAGCCCTGGCGCTGTCTCTGTCGTAGGCCTCGATGGACACCGAGAGCGTAGCCATGTCCGGCTCAGTTTCGACGGCACCCGTACCGTCAACTTCTATCGTGCGTTCGTCGGTCTGTTCGACCTCCAGATTCTCGACTTCCTCGACCGTCAGATTACTAGAACTGGGTTCGCCCTCGTCTTCGGAACCGCTGACAGAGAGACACCCAGCGACTGCGGCGAGGCTCCCTGCACCAGCAAGTTTGAGAACTGTTCGTCGGTGCATACCTCTCCTTTGAGGGTCCGATACATAACAGTGAATCAGAATCAAATGGCTGTTTGAACGTCGGATTCCCTCGGTGGTACGGTGGTACGGTGGTGGGATTAGCGGACCTGTTCCGAGATTTTCGGACCTGTTCAGACCGCGCTTGCATCAGTTTCGGCACTCGATGTCTCCTTCGCCTGGCGCTGGATGTAGCGAATCCGTTCGGGAACTGGCGGGTGCTGGTGGTTGAACGCGGCGTACCACGGGTGTGGAAACGGGTTCGACAGGTTCTCGCGAGCGAGTTGTGCGAGTGCTCCGACCATCGGTTCGCCCTCACCCATGACGTCGACAGCGAAGCGGTCAGCCTCGCGCTCGTGTGTGAGCGAGAGCCTGTTGACCAGCGGAGCGGTGAGTTCGAGCACCGGCTCGACGAACAACAGCGCAACGAACAGTCCGGCGTAGGTGGTGCTGGCGGGTAACGCGAACAGGTCGAACACCCACTCTGTCGTCAGCAGATATCCGAGTACAGCCAGGACGATACCTAGCTGGACGGCGACCGCACCGAGGCGCTTCCAGACGTGATGTCGCTTCCAGTGTGCGAGTTCGTGTGCGAGCACGCCCTCGATCTGTGGACCGTCGAGTTTCTCGACCAGCGTGTCGAATAAGACGACTCGCTTGGTCCGTCCGAACCCGATGAAGTAGGCGTTGAGTCGGCTCGACCGACGGCTCGCGTCCATCGTGTACATCTCGTCAGCCTCGAAGCCAGCCCGGTCGAACACCGACTCGACCCGTTCGCGTAGTTCTCCCTCCTCGATGGGGTCGAAGTCGTTGAACAGCGGCGCAATCACCCGAGGATAGACCACCTGCATCACCAGCAAGAAGGCAACGAGCAACAGCCATCCCCCGGCGACCCACCAGAGCGTCGGTGACCACTCGACGAGCGCGAGCAGCGGTACGAGCAATGCGACGAGGAGGGCGCCACCGACGAGAAGACCGACGACGAAATCGCGCACCCACAGCGTTGGCGTCATCTCGTTGAACTCGAACTGCTCGTCGACGACGAACGTACTGTAGAGTGAGAACGGGACGGCAGCGATACGGGAGGCGACGAACAGGCCCAAAAAGAACGCGATGCCCTGTGCAATCGGGTGGGTACCTGTTTCGTCGAGGAACTCGACAGCTGCCGTGACGACGCCAGTGTACAACAGCCCGAGCAGGAGGACAAGCGTGACCCACGACTGCAACAGCGAGAGCCCGGTCGTCGCACGCTGGTAGTCGATTATTTCGGTCGGGTCGTCGACAGCGAGGTGTCGTTCCAGCCAGTCGGCGTTCGACCGCATCTCGCTGGCGCCGTGTCTGACGTTCAGTATCGACAGCGCCGTCGCCAGCACAGTGGTCCCCACGAGAAGCGTGAGAAGCAGTGCGTGGTATTCGAGCATGGCTAGAAGAACTCTCGCGGCCCAAAAACCAGTTGTGGTCGGCGGTGAAAGAGAGATTTACAGACAGCGTGACAGGTGCGGTGGTGAGGACCCGGACACAGATGGCAACATTGAAACGCGAGATTCGACAATACAGAGTAATGGCTCTCGAAGAACAGGAATCGTACGGCGGAGCAGGCAGTTCGGATGCGGACGAAGACGGACGGACGCTGACACAGGAACTCTGGATTATCTGTACCGCATGGATAATCGGTGCGATACTGCTCGGCATCGCGTTCGTCGTCTTCAGCGACGTCTTCGCCGGAATTATCGGGTAAAAAAAGAGACGACCTTCACTCGCAAGAATTCTCTTCACCCTCGTGAGAGGCGTCCGTGTCGGATTCGAAGTTCGATGGAACGACCGTCAGGTGGGCGATGCCCACCGGCTGAGTTCTGGCTGCCATCACATCTGTAGAGACGTCCTCTTCCCTCAAATAATTACCCATGCTCATAACTAATGGTTGCGTGTCGGCGTATACGCACCGAACATGTGATGCGCTTCTGGTCGCCAGAGTGTCCACCAGGCGATTCTGAAGTGGTGAGCTGTCGCGAGGGTACTGTGTGTCAGTTACCCGTCGGGGTCATCCTCAGGGTCATCTTCTGGGTCGTCCATTGGATCATCTTCCGGGTCATCTTCTGGGTCGTCCATCGGATCATCTTCCGGGTCATCTTCTGGGTCGTCCATCGGATCATCTTCCGGGTCATCTTCTGGGTCGTCCATCGGATCATCTTCCGGGTCATCTT
>PUMG01000082.1 GCA_003551265.1 Halovenus sp. | reverse complement strand
TCGTTTCGAGACCGCGGTTCTGGGTTCCGGCGCTGGTCAGGCCGCGGAACGCACGGCCAGTGTGGGCGTCGTCACACAGCCAGTTCAGGTCGTCGTCGTTCTCGATTGCAGGATGGTTCGGGTCGACCATGATGACCTCGAACCACTTCTGGCTCCCGTCTTCACCAACCCAGTAGGAGTTCAGCATCCGCAGGTTGGGGTACTTTCGGGCACAGCGCTCTTCGGCGATGCGCTGGATGTTCTTGCGCCTCGTGAGGCGGTTCACACCCTGGCGCTTCGAGCGCCGACCTGCCTTGTGGCGCTGCTTCCGAGCGCCTCCTTTACGGACGCTGACGCGCGCCAGCACCACACCCTGTTTGGCCTTGTAGCCGAGTGAGCGTGCGCGGTCGAGGCGCGTCGGGCGGTCGATGCGCTCGATAGCGCCCTGCTTGCGCCACTCCTGCTGTCGTTCCCACTGTAGCTGTGCAACCTTCCCGTCGTCCGGGTCCTTCCATGCCTCGCGGATGTGCGAGTAGAAGCTTCGTGTCATGTTGTCTCACCACGGGCGTCGAGTGGTTCAAACCGCGCGAGTCGGTCTCGGGGTTCACATCCCGTCCTGTCCTGTGACAGGTGCCCGCTGGTGCCCGTCGTCCAGCGTGGTGTGCTCTCCTTTCCGATTTGTGGACAAAAGGGCTTCGAAGTGAGGCTGCGGCTGTTGCACGAACATCCTTCAGATTCTCGAACGTCATCATCGATTGCTCGCCGCTCGTCGTGGCGAGAATTCCTGAACAGGGGGACGAGACTCCCTGCGGTAGCGGTTCAAACGAGAGGGATCAGGCGACGAGTTCTTCTTCACCGCGTTCAACGACGATGCGACACGGGGGAGTAATCTTGTTGTAGGCTCGGCGGAACGCCTCCTTGACGACGGGGGCCTGGTCGACCTCACACCACGCGGTGAACAACCTGTCTCCCGAGTGAACGCGTGCGGCCGTGCCGACGATTTTTCCGAACGACTGTCGCATCCCGTCAGAAACACGGTCTGCACCCGCACCAGTCGCCTGCTTGTTCTCACGGAGCACCTGGTGGGGGAACTTCCGGAGCGTCATCCGGTAGTTGCCCTCACCGAGTTCTTTAATCAGAAAGCGGTTCGCCGAGAGGCGTGACGCTTCGAGCGAGCCGTGACGAATCTGGACGCTCTCTTCGACTACGAGCGAGAGCTGGACTGGATACTCGTCGGTGTCTTTCTGTCTGTCTCCCATCTGGTACTGTGCAATCTTCGAACCGGGAATTCCGGTGATGTACTCCTTTCGGGTGTAGGCGGGTTTGTCGATATCCCGGTACATCGAGGCTGGTTTGTCCGACATAGTAGTTCTTACTCGGTGAAGGATGAGCCAATAATTAAGGGCTTCGAACGAACGCCACTGGAGTACCGGTTTGACAGCAACCGTCTCTGGACGAGACACTCCTCGAAATTACTTTTATCCGAGCGGCTTTAGTCCAGAGCAATGCCTTCCAGAACAGCACTCGGGGTTGTCGTCCTGATGGTTCTTACAGCAGGGTGTCTCAGTGCTGCGCCAATCAGCGACAACCCGACGAGCAGTGACGATACAGACAATCCCAGCTCGACAGGCGACGCCGACGAACTCCCTGATGGCGACGAGATTCTCGACCGGTTGACCGACGCTGACTCGGAACCCGAGGATATCCACGGTATCCGGGCAACGACGATAGACACCGGTGACGAGGTCTCCACCGCAACGTACGAAGTCTGGGAACGCCCGCCAGCCGAACATCGGATGGAACTCATCGAGAGTGACGAGCACGACGAGTTCGACGTGCTGGTCTCGAACGGGACGAGCATCTGGATGTACGACGAGACCGAAAACGAGGCCGTACACACGAACCTCGGCTTCGCACAGTCTGACCTCGATTCGATGGACGACGGGATGTTCGAAGAGATGTACGGCGGGATGAACGCGACAGTCAGTGGAACAGAGACGGTTGCAGACCGCGAGGCGTACGTTCTCGAACTGACTGACGACGGGAACGACCCTGTATATGAGACGGTGACGGTGTGGGTCGACACAGAGACGTACTATCCGCTGAAAGAGACGAGTGAGAGCGCCACTGCCGAGCTAACGACCACCAACGAGTTCGAAGAGGTGACCATCGACGGTGGAATTGATGACGAGGTGTTCGAGTTCGAACCGCCTGAAGACGCTGCTGTCATCGATAGCGAGGACTTCATGCCCGAGGAGTTCGACGAAATCGAGACGGCAGAGGAGAACGTGCCGTTCGACATCCCCGAGCCCGAACTCCCAGCCGACGAAGAACTGCAGCTTGGCAGCGTCATGGTTCAGGACAGTCTCGGCGGAACGAGCGTCACAATCCAGTACACGAGCGTGACTGACTGGCCACTCGTTGTCAGCGTCAGCGACAGCCAGCAAGACTCCGGGCTGACCACATCCGATGAGACCGTCGACCTCGGACCTGTCGAGGCGACAGTAACCGAGTTGCCCGGAAGCGAAGCAGTCATGCTCGAGTGGGAACAGAACGATCTGACGTACTCGGTGGGTGGTGAACTCGATACGGCTGTGCTCGTCGAAATCGCCGAGTCTATCGTGGAGTGAACCTGTGTCCACCAGAACGTCGTCGACCGGTGTTGGCCTATTCAAGCGCTTTGTCGGTGTCGTAGCCGCCGGCCAGACCTACCGGAATCTGCTGTATCTGGTGCTGGCGTTTCCACTCGGGTTCTTCTACGGGATGATACTCGGCTTTGGCTTCGTGTTCGGACTCGTGCTCTCGGTGGTGCTCGTTGGCGTTGGAATTCTGGTCGGGACGGTTCTTCTCGCTCGCGTGCTGGGAACGTTCGAGCGCTGGCTGGCCAACGCGCTGTTGAAACTCGACCTGGCCGAACCCCAGGACCGGCGCGAGTCGACGAGCACACTGGAGAGTATCAGAGCCGGTCTCGACGCCGCCTCGACCTGGCGCAGTCTCGGCTTTCTCACGTTGAAGTTCTGGGTCGGTATCGTCGGTCTTCTGGTGTTTATCTTCCTCGTGAGCCTGTTCAATCTGCTCACTGCCCCGCTACGATATCCGACGACGGTCGAATTCGGCGAAGTTAACGGCGAACCCGTGACCTGGACGATAGACACACTTCCCGAAGCGCTGCTTGCCGTTCCCCTCGGTATTCTGGTTGCGCTCGTCGTGTTGCACGTCTCGAATGGGTTTGCCTATGCAACTGCCCGGATGGCTGAGGCGCTGCTCGACGGTGAGCGGGAAACGATGGTTGAGGAGTCGTGGTGACAGGTCACGGTCACGGCGGATACTCTCCTTCCGCAAGCAACGAGCGAGCGCGTTGTACGTAGCTGTTCGCGCTCCAGTTGGACTCTTACGTGTCTGAAATTTCGTCGAGGAAGTCTTCGTTCAACTGCTGTTTCAATACCCGTAAATTTGCTGCCTCTTCGATGCTGAGGAGTGCTCTGAGCTGGTCGTCGGATATTTCGTCGTCGTAATATGCAGCCGCAATCTCCTGGGTGAGTGTGTCGTCGTGGGCGGCCTCCTGAAGGTACTCACGGAGCGCAGTTACGAGGATATCGGTTCGGTCCTCGCCGAGGACGGCTGCCATTGCGTCTGCTCGATCGATGAGTCGATCAGGTGCTCGAAACTGCACGCGCTTTTTTCCGGGACTCACAGTGTGGCAATCGTAATCCAGTCTACTTATATCGACTGGGTGGGGTCTCGTCATCCGGCACTCCGTATCCACCTCCTCCAGGTGTTTCCACGGTCACTGTTGTTCCTGCGGGGACGTCTCTGGTGACCTTCGCTGGGACCTCCTCGCCGTCGATTCGGTTCCGCCCAGTCTCACCATCTCCGCCACCGTCGACACCACGGGGTGCGTACCGTCGTCGCTCTGTCAGCAGTGAGACCGTCGCATCTTCGCGAAGGGTCACCGTTCGGACGATGCCGTCACCACCACGGAACTGTCCGCTGCCACCGCTGCCTCGACGAACCGCGTAGCGGTCGACCCGGAGCGGATACT